>JBHPEE010000007.1:0-43977 GCA_042577295.1 Fidelibacterota bacterium
GATGCTACATCCTCAATTCAGATGCAGCGTGGATTAAGTGCCGTTAACTTAGCCACTCCATCAATTGGTGGTACTATGAATATTATTACCGACCCTGCTGCCATTGAAAGAGGAGGTAAATTCAGACAAGAAATCGGTAACGATATGTTCCTGAAAACTACTCTTTCATATCATTCAGGTTTGATCAATGATAAACTAGCTGTTGGCGCTACAATCGTAAGAAAAACCGGCGATGGGCTTATTGACAAAGCATGGACCGATGCCTGGGCGTACTATTTTGGTGCAAGCTATGCTGTTAATGAGTCACACCGTTTAGAATTATATGCACTTGGTGCTCCGCAACGTCATGGCCAAATGAGATATAAGCAGAACATTGGTGCTTACGATCATGATTTTGCCAAGAGTTTGGACGATTACGACGAAGCTGCATTAGAAAAATTCACTGAAGCTAGTGAAGATAGATACGATGGTCATGAAGCTAAAGCCGGGCGATTCTATAATGAGAATTGGAACGTGATGGATTATGACACAAAAGATTACTACTATATGTATGGCGCTAAAGAAAAAGATCCGCATGGTCAAGAAGACGGATATCTTAATGAAAGTGAAAATTACTTCCATAAACCACAGGTGAATTTGAACCATTATTGGACGATCAATAATGATATGCGTCTGTCATCCACTTTCTATTTCTCGGGTGGATCAGGTGGTGGAACCGGGACATTTGATGATATGATGTGGGACTATAATGGACCTTCACGTATTGTTGACTTTAACTCAACCTATGAAATCAACCAAAGTAATCTAGACCGCAAAGGACACGATAAGGCAGCTGGTCAATCCGTCGGATTCATGCGTAATAGCATTAACCGGCAGTGGACTCTTGGTGCAATTTCTAAATTGAGCTATGATGTTAACGAAGATCTTAAGGTACAATTTGGCGTTGACTGGCGTACTGCCGAGATAGAGCATAATCGTGAAGTCCGCAATTTACTTGGTGGTAAATATGCTGTTAATGGTGATTATGACCCGTATGCTGGAAAATACAACTCTTTCTATAACGAATTTGATCACGTCTATAACACAGATGGTAGTATGGACTATGATGCAACTTTTGCTAATGCTACTAATAAAAAACTTGGTGATGTTATCAATTATAACAACACCAATACAGTTGATTGGCTAGGATTCTTTGCGCAGGGTGAATATACTATGGATCAATTCTCATTCTACGGGATGGGTGGCTTCTCAATGGTTAAATACAGCTTAGTTGACCATTTCAAAATGGCAGAAAATCATGATGCCTCATACATAGAAGCAACTGATGATGGTGAATTGATGATCAATGCTGATTGGTTAAATACTTTCCAAGTAAAGGGCGGTGGTCTTTTTCATGTAAATGATGACATTGATGTCTTTGCTAACTTTGGATACGTCCAAAAACCACCGATATTAGATAATGTTATTGATGACATTGAAGTAACCTTGGCCGAAGACCCAAAAAATGAATTATTCATTAGCGTGGAGGGTGGTGCTAATTTCCGTTTAATGAATGGACTCTTACAATCTAAGCTAAATGTATATAATACAATGTGGAGAGACAGAACATTGGTTAGAGCCGTTACTGCTGGACAGGGCTCAAGCGGTGATACTGATGTAATCTTCTTGACAGGCCTGGATCAGAACCATATGGGTGTTGAAGCTGAAATTGCTTTCCAACCATTTGAAATGTTCCGCTTAGATGCAGCATTGTCTTATGGAATGTGGGAATATGCCGGTGATGTTGAAGGTACCTATAAAGATATTTCCAATCAAACCACAGAAGATTATACATATTCAATTGATGGTTTAAAAATTGGTGATATGCCTCAGACTATTGTTGCGCTTGGCGCATCAGTCTTCCCGATTGATGGAATGAATATTCAAGCAGTATTCAATTACTACGACAGGCATTGGGCTGACTGGGATCCAGAAAGTCGCGAAGTTGAAGAAGGGGTTACACCTGATCGTGATGAAAACTGGCAAGTTCCAAGTGCCTATAAGATCGACTTACATGCTTCATACAATTTACCGTTTGACCTCAATGGTATAAAGTTGCAGGTATTTGCGCATGTATTTAATGTACTGGATGAAATTTACGTCCAGGATGCACTTGATAACAGTGAATACAACGCATATACAGCCAATGGTCTAACACACTCAGCTGACGATGCAGAAGTATATCTAGCAACACCTCGTTATTTCAATGCCGGTATTAGTATATTGCTTCCGTAATATATTGATCTGATAGATTAAAGAAAAACCCCCAATAATTGGGGGTTTTTCTTTTTTAATGCTAAACATCAATACTAAACCTTTTTAATTTCAGTGTATGAAAACTGAATATCCATTCATTGGAATAGCCGGAAATATTGGTGTCGGAAAAACCACATTCACTGATATTGTTTCTAAGTCTAACGGTTGGCACCCATTTTATGAATCTGTAATGGACAATCCGTATCTAAGCGATTTTTACGGTGATATGAAGCGTTGGAGTTTTAATCTACAGATTTACTTTCTACATCATCGTTTCCGAAATCATGTTAAAATGTCAAGCCTCTCCACGGGTGTAATGCAAGATCGTACGATTTATGAAGATGTTGAAATCTTTGCCAAAAACCTACATGCTCTAGGAAATATTGATGACAGAGACTGGGATAACTATCGGAATCTATTTAAAGTAATGATTTCTTTCTTGCGTAAACCGGATTTAATTATTTATCTAAAAGCATCAACTGATACTTTATTAACACGTATTAAAAAACGTGCTCGTGATTACGAGAAAACTATTGATCCTGAATATTTACATACTCTAAATATTTCTTATGATAAATGGATTGCTGGTATTATAGATATACCAGTCTTAACAGTGGATACCAATAATTTTAATATTTTTGAGGATAAAGAAGAGTTACAGTTAATTATACAGGATATTAATAGTAGATTATAACCATCATTTTAAATCACGCAATTCCTGCTGAAGCAGCGCTTCTTCCATAACTGCATCAATGGGGTCTTCTCCGCGCTGTTCCAATTCACGAATCTTAAATCTTGTAGCTTGAATCTTTTCCTTGATTGGATATGATCTTAACACTTTGATGCAATCGGCTACTTCTTGCTTTGGATCTTCCTGTGGCTTTTCTTCCATTAATGTTTTAGATACAAGTTCGCGTTCTAGCTTTTTATCAAAATGATCAATAATTGAGGAAAAATTAATATCATTATATAGAGGTAGTAAAATCTCTGCTAATTTTTTTAGAACAGGTTCGCTAAATAAATCCAAATCAATATTAGCTCTAACAATTTGGCGAATTTGCGGATCATCATTTGCCAATAATTTTACTAATATTAATTGAGCCTTTTGAATTAATGAGGAGAATTCCAATGGTTGTTCTCCAAATTGCTCTTCTTGCACTCTGGTACGTTGACGTGTTTGCTCTCTTTTAAGTCGTTTCAATAATTCGTTTTCGTCAATTTGTAAACGCTGACTGATAGTTTTCAAAATACTATTGCGAATAATGCTATCGTTAATGCCCGCTATTGCAAATAAAATATCATTTACAAATTGTGATCGTTCCGCTGAAGAAAGATTTTCCACGTTTTTTGCACTGATTTGAAAATCAATGAGCGATGTGGCTGATTCTGCGCCACGCAAGATCGCCACTGCGCCATTTTTCCTAATCCAATCATCAGGATCCATTCCTTTTGGAACTTGCACAACTAAAGGTTCAATACTTCCTTGATAAAGTAAATATCCTGCTCTAATTGCAGCGTCCGTACCGGCTTGATCACCATCATATGTCAAATAAACTCGATTTGTGAATTTTTTGATTTGTTGAACATGGCGTTCAGCAAGTGCCGTACCCGATGCCGCTACCACATTTTCTATTCCGGTTTGGTATAATTGAATAAAATCCATATACCCCTCGACTAAAAATACCGCACCTTTTTCACGTATTGCTTGACGCGATAGATGCAATCCGTACAGTACATCGCTTTTGTGATAAAGCGGTGTTTCTGGTGAATTCAAATATTTGGCCGGTTCATCCTTATCAAGAGTTCGACCACCAAATGCAATCACTTTTCCCGACTGATTAAATATCGGAAACATTATTCGATTTCTGAATCGATCAAATATTCCCTTATCTGATTTTGTAAAGAGTCCTGATTTTTCTATTACATCATTAGAATAATTCTGCGATTTAACTTTAGTGATTAAATCTTCCCATCCTGTAGACGAAAATCCAATTTTAAATGTTTTTATTGTCTCGAGCGTTAAGCCTCGCTCCGTTAAATACTTAATTACATTTTTACCTGTATCTGAAAATAAATGCTTTTGAAAAGTATTTGTTGCATAATCATGTATCTCATATAACTTTGTGTAATAATCGTTATCTCCAGCTGCCTCATTGAGTAATACTTCTATTCCATATTTATCACCAAGTTGCTTAACGGCATCCACAAAACTGATTTTATCATATTCCGTTAAAAAGGTAAACACATTACCGCCCGCCCCACAAGCAAAACATTTATAAATTTCTTTTACCGGAGAAACATATAATGAGGGGTGTGTATCATTATGAAACGGACAAATACCAACAAAATTTTGTCCTTTTTTCCGCAGATCTAAATACTGCGATATAACATCAACAATATTGGCAGCTTCGCGAACACGATCAATTACTTCGGGTGATATCCGAGTCATCACTAATCGTCTTCTTGAATAGTAGAATCATCAACAATTATTGATCTTATATATTCCTTTCTTGCATTTACGGGATCCTCCAATCTAAAATACTCAATATTTTTTTCTCGAATTGTCTTTGCAATAGTTGCTATTTGCGATTCCTTATACAAGGTATCTGTCCAATGCTCAACAGGAAGCAACTCAAAAGCCCACAAAATAAGAATAATCGAAATCGCACCTTTTGCAGACCCACCTACAAAACCTAGCACTTGATTCAATAAACTAATATTTTTTATGGATAAGATCTGATAAATCAAGCCAATAATAATTCTTGTTATGATAAGTGTGAAAATGGATATTATAGAAAAACTGATAAATAGTATAAAATAAGGACTTATGCTAAGCTCCTGCTGTAATATTTTCGCAAAATCAATATAATAAGATATACTAAGCCACAGTGTAAATATTAAGCTGATGATCCGTCCAATTTCAATAATAAATCCCCGTCTAAAGCCAATAATTCCTAAAAATAGTAAAAACACGGCCGCGAAAAAATCAAAAACTGAAACGGCACTCATTGTAACAGCTCTCTTAATAATAATTGTGCTTTTTTACCATCTATTTTGCCTGCACCTTTTTTCATGATGGTAGGCATTACTTTACCTACATCAGTCAATGATTTTGCTCCAGTTTCCTTAATTGAATTTTTAACAATATTTTTGATTTCTTCATCTGTCATCATCTTTGGTAAATATTGTCCAATTATTTGTAATTCTTTCGACTCTTGTTCAACTAGATCTTCACGACCGCCGTTACGAAACATTGCAATTGATTCCTTACGCTGTTTAGCTAAAGTTTGTATTATTTTTATTTCCTCAGCTTCGGACAGGTCATCCCGTTTTTCAATTATTTTGTCTTTAAGTTTGGCGAGCACAACTCGCAACGTTTTTGATCTTACAGTATCTCTATCCTTCATCGCATGGTACATGTCAGACTGTATTTTTTCGAATAATCTCAATATTTCCCCCTTAAGTTTGATCAATACGTTTCATTGCAATTAATAAATTGTCCTGATCCGTATCGAAACCTATAAATCGTCGACCGCGCAATTTTGCAGTAACTCCAATATCGCCGCTCCGCATGAACGGATCTACTATATAATTTAATTTAAATGAACTTGCGTCCAGAATACGATTAATTAACGCCTTGGGCTTATGTTCTTTTTTTTCATCGTCATGATCGGCTCTGATATTAATTATATCATTCCAAAAGTTTGGTAATCTTTCTTTACTTTCTATACGTAATAACAATTTTCCTGTTCCAACTGATTCCTGTCCAAAAAGAAATTCATTGGTCTTTGTGGCAAACCAGATATCACTCATTTTGTTTTTCCAGGTCGCCACATTATCTAGATCACTTGCATTATCATCCCGCCAGGTGATTCTTGTTTGCACGATTAATATATTGGATAACAGTGAGTGGAACATTCCTGAATATCGCCAACCACACAGTAAATAAATTGCGCCAGTAATTTTCAAAACCCTACGCACCTCTGTTAACCAATCTTCATTCCACTTATAGAATTCTTGCAATGTAAGTTGTTTGCCTTTTTCCTGCGCTTGCCGCCATGGGTCTTCCGGTGGATCCGCAATTATTAAATCTATGGAATTGTCGGGTAATTTGGAAAGACCGGTCAATCCATCGGTCAAAAATATTCCTTCGCTCATATTGTCCGCTTTCATTTGTATATCATCGGCTGTTTGCATAGCCGGTAAATACCGATTAAGATCAGCTATGCTTAATCCTTCATAAGGTTCTAAAGGGTTTGCAAACAATGGCATCTTTTCCGAAATATTCATCGTAAAAGTTAAAAATATAACAACATGTAAAAAATACAATTCCGAATCAAGTAATTTTATGCAAAACAATTAATTATCGAAGTAATTTATAAACCATGACGGGTAAGAAAAAAGTTGTTTTTATATGCACCGGCAATTCCTGCCGATCACAAATGGCGGAAGGCTTATTAAGGGCGATGGCGGGAGAACGCTTTGAAGTTTATAGCGCCGGAAGCCACCCAAGCAAAGTGCATCCAATTGCAATTAGAGTTATGAAAGAAATTGGTATTGACATTTCAACTCACTCTTCCGATCCAATTGACAAGTACTTTGGACATGGCATCAACTATGTAGTAACTCTTTGTGATCATGCGCGAGAGCTCTGTCCCACCTTCCCGGGCAATTCAAAAAAGGTACACTGGAGCATTGATGACCCATTCCGCAGTTGGAAAAATGATCATAAAATTATCGGGCGTTATCGCAAAACACGCAACGAACTTCAAGAACGTTTGGAGCAGTTTATTGATTTAATATGATAGTGCTCTTAAATTAATATTTATTATTGTTAAGTCATTAAATATATTATCTTTCTCTTTTTAAATCGTTTCTCAAATGTTTTCACAAGTTATAATTACTGAAGTTATGTATACCTTGGACTGCACAGGTTCACCTAATTATTATTGTATCGAAAAAGTTAAAACGGTTGTTTTAGAAAAGTTGTTATAGTTATTTTTTAAGAACTAATAGGAGGATTATCATGGGTTTTTGGAATTATATAGAATCAAAAGTTAAAGCCATTACGGTATTTGATATCGGCGTACTTAAACTCTTACTATTTGTAACTGGCTTGATATTTGGTGCATACTATTCAGAATGTGTATTGAATAGTATTTCGTGGTGGTACGGAGCGTTTTTTGTATTATTAATTGTAATGCTTTATAGAGTATTTAAGAAAAAATAATCCCAAACAAACATTGAAAGAAAAAACCTCCCTCGCAATGAGGTGGGTTTTTTCTTTATTATTTTAATGAATTTTTATTTGACTACCTCCTTGCTACATCATCCAAATAATTATCTAATGGATTACTAGAGGAAGTATTACGTGATGTTATCCAATCAATTGTTGGCTGATGATAATTCATTGAAGTAGTTAGTGGGCTAGCATCATATTGGCTGAATGGAATAATATTAACATCCTGTGCATATAAAAAATCAGTTGTTAATACGCTATAGGTTGTATTATCATCTATCGGTGTACCATCTGACAGAAAATAACCGCCAACTGTAGTCATACCACCATATATCATATCCTCGTATTCGGTGCAATTAATCACTTGCGCTCCTGTCAATTGCAATTCAATAATAAAATTTTGGAATGGTAATACACCAATAATAACTTCTTTTGTGATACTACCAGCAGGAATTGACTGCCTGATTCCACCGGCATTTGTCATCGCAATATCTGCATCTGGATAATTATACAACCAAGAATCAGCTACCATATTATGCATTGCGTTAGATCTTACCGATATTTCGTTATCGGTATAACCAATAATTTCGGATAGTTCAGCGTCTGTTTGATCTCTCCAATATGACAATACATTAGCAACTGCCTGATCGGGATTTCCACTTTCATTTAAATGACCACTTGGTTCCATAGAGACAACTTCTTTTTCAATCATATCATAGGATATTTCAACTTTGGAATAACTTTGCATATACGAGTTAGTCTTTATTGCCGCTAATTCACCATGTGCACTAGAGATAATTTGTGAGATCAAACCGGCATGACAATGTCCACCGCCTATAACAGAAATTCCCATATTGATTAATATCGGGGCTAAATCAACGATTTCAGAGTAGCAAATATGGGCAATAACTATTAACAATTCAGCTCCGACTTGTTTGACCTGGGGTACAACTTCTTCTAACGCAGAAAAATAATCTATGAAATCATAATCCGCCACATGGTCCGGAAATGTAGACCAAGGTGTAGTAATAGTCGTTAAGCCTATTATTCCGACCATAACATCATCAATGTCCAAAATTATATAAGGCGTTGCAAAACCAGGAATATTGCCACTTGCCTTTTCACGAATATTAGCGGAAAGATAAGGAAAGTTTGCCTGCATTATACGCTCCTCCAATCCATCTACCGTAAAATCAAATTCATGGTTTCCGATGGCGGATGCATCATATTCCATCGCATTCATTACATCAACCGTTGATTCACCCTCAAACCAAGTTGAGATCGCTGGTCCGGTCCAATTATCACCACCACTTAATATTAAATAAGATTCATCACCGTCATATCCTTCATTTTCACGCCATAATCCCATCATTTCCGCGGCTCCATTTGAATATTCTGATTTTTCTATCCAGCCATGTTCATCATTTGTATATAGAATTATTATTTTCTTGATGTCTTCATCATCGGATGAATTATTGTTAATAACCTTTGTCTTTTCACAAGAATAAATAAAAATAACGAGTAATAGAAAAATAAACTTGTTCGTTTTAAACTTCATATCTTAATAATCCTTTAATTAATATGGCATATTGGATTCAATTCTGTTTGACGATATTATTTTTTCTATTTCTGTGATATCAGCGACCTGAATACTATGCATATAACTATTTCTTGATTCTCTTGCTCCACCAAAAACAAATAATTTATTGCCAATGATTTCTGCTCCAGCATACCGTCTACCTAATAAATTTGATTTGATATTTATAAATTCATTTGTTTTTGTATTAAATACCGACACCCTACTTAGATTAGAATAATCACCTATTAACCAGATGAATTCACTGTGGATAGTTATTGCATTTGCTGATAGTCGTTTGGGCATTTCTCCAATATAGTTCCATGTATCATTGCTAATATCATAAGAATAAATATCTTTCGATGATCTTCTGTTTCCTAAACGACCTCCGAATATATATAAAACACCATCGATAATTTCACCCTTAACCTGACCTCGGTATGGTATATCGGAAAGTCGTTTCCATTCATCTGTTTTAGGATCATATTCCAATAAATTATTACTTATTAAGTGCTGACTTAGTGCCCCTCCGAAAACATATACCTTTCCGTTCCATTTTGCCGACCCGGCTTGATAGGCGGGGAATGGATTATTCTCTATAATCGAAACATTATTAGTTTTTGTATTGAAAACCTCCACTTTTTTGTTCGCACCTTCACGAATTGTATAACCATCATTTATTTGATATTGTCCATTAAATATATAAATGTTTCTATCAATGTATTCAGCATTTCCATATACTTTTGCATTCAAGTTATCTGGGTAAATAAACCATTTATTTGTTTCGATGTTATAAGCAAATATATCTTTATTATTTACTGAAATTGCTTTTGTCATCAGATTTAGGTGGGATTTTCCATTAATTACATAAATATATTCTCCATCTGTAACATAGCTCATCCCATATAACCCTTTGGGCATTTTTTCTAATTTGGATATTTTACTGAATTTCAACTTGTAGCTTGAAAGTGATTCCAGCGCTGTACTGGGTTTAGTTGTACACGATATAAATAATATTACATTTATTAAAAGAATTAATCTTTTCACTATAAGTCCTTAAGCAAGTAAATGTATTTTAATCTTCCTTGTATTTTTCTAGTATTTGTTCCGCAGATATATATTGATTTTCAAAGCCTTTCCTGATTTCATTAAACAGTTGAATTTTCAGTATTCCCACAACGTCTTTTGATTCGGCACTTATTGTACCCTTCCAATATGTTCTACCTATTTTAGATTTTTGGTCACTTAATGTTTGTATTGGATTAGTATCAATTTCAGGTTGCCTATCAAGCAAATAATTGTCCTTGCGCTGAGCAGCAATTCTATCATCTAGTTCGGGTTCATTGTCAAATACTGTCTTGTCGATGTAACTGCTGTCTTCATATATAATAAAATGGCTGTATCCATTTTCAATAGTTATTTCAGCGCATCGTCTATCTAAATTATTATATACTGTTTCTCCGTGAGTATGTTGGTTTCCCTTAAATAAAACCCTATACGAATTATCGCCTATTTGCGATGACTTATATCCACCCAATGCACCATAAGGTTGGTATGGGGTCGAACAGCAAAAAAGTAAAATAATGATTGTTGTGAATAATAATTTAATTCTCATATTTATTCCTTATGAATTGAGTAATCAAATGGGAGCATATCTGCCACTCTTTCTTTAGACCATAATCCAGTGGTCTTAATAGCATAAATATCAAAATAGCGACCCTGTTTATCCAAAACTGTCGAATCGCAAGTCATATTTATCCATGATACCTTTTTTGATCTGCCAATAGAGTTCTCAAATGGGAAATATTCGTCTTCATATTTAACTTCTAAAAATCCTTTGAATGTTAGATTCATCTCATTTTGATTGTCTGATTCCGAAAGGAACCAATTAGTATTTACCAATCTTCTATCGGCAAACTGGGTCCATCCATATATATAATTAGTTTGTACCACATAGAATCCTTCTTCTTCGATGATAGCTGTATCGGCATATGTTGTCTTTATGCCGTCTCTTACGACATCTCCAAAATCTTCTACAGTTTCTCTTCCGCTGGTATCTCCATTTGTTAATTCATAATGTTCACAAATCGTGGTCAGAAAATGTCTCAACGAACCCTTGTAAGTATTTTTCCTGTTTTCCGGCCAATCTACGGAGTCATGATAGGTTGTTGCTATCTTTGGTGTAAAATAAGGATATCCTGTATATCTAACATATTCCGGTGCTAATTCAAAATCTTCAAGAACATAAGTAATATTATATCCTAATGATTTATTAACAATTTCGAGTGGTTCATATGCATAAGCTCTAAGAATTCCAGGTTCATCTTTTTTGAAGTAAATAACATCTTCATTTGTGATATATGATTTTTTACCATTTTGACTTGTGCCTAACAGATTTCTTCTAAACAATTTTAATTGTCGCCGCCTTTTCCAGGTTTCTTTTCCCGAGACAATAATTTCCGGAAACTGAATTGGCTGTTTGTACATTTCAAATCGGAAGTTACGTCTGCTGTCGTTGTAAAAACCAACCTTGGCTTTAAGTACTTCATAACCAATTACAGATGCAATTATTTCATATCTACCATAAGGAACATTCCGTAATTCAAAATATCCATATTTATTTGATGCGCCCCCAATACTTGAATTCGATATAAAGATATTCGCATAAGCTATTGGTTCCCTAGTCTCAGCATCGATTATGTTACCGCAAATGCGTGGACCAACCTGTTCTTGAGAAAATGCAAATTGACTGAAAAAGATTATGAGCAATAATACATTTTTCATTTACCCATCCATTAAGATTGTTTTAATTTTTTCAGCATATTCATGACTTTCGTCATTGGCTGTTACAAATTCTATTCTGCCGGGACTATCGATGCCAATTCCCAATTCAACAGCCCGGCTGATCTGTTCAAGTTCAAAAATGTGTCCTCGCTGAATTTTATCTGTGCCAAGCTCAATTAATATCGCAGTTCCGACTGCGTCTAAAGCGATTCTATCGGTACCCGCTAAAACAACATTACCATCCGCTGATGTACCTCGACTTGGTCCACCCGAAATAAAAGTTTTTACTCCATCCATAACGATTAGGTCAGGCGCATAAGCCAAATTGATCTCGGCAATCATGCTATTAATATTTGGAGATGAGTGCAGTTCTTTCATATGCAAAGTTGGTATAATTCCAACGCTAAGTTTTAAAGACATCGTAATTACACCCTTAAAATGAGTTTTTAGGCAACACGTAGTTACGATGTACTCAGCATTATTAATTATATTTGGTACACGAAAACCATTTTCCCAATGCAAATCATCTCTATTAAATGCTGTGTAATCATCTGAATCTAAATTTTGAATTTTAAATCCCAACGCATCGGACATTTCTTGAATATTTTTTTCAGCGATTACTTTATCAAATGGTTGGTAGGTTCTTTCCGCAAGTGTTATTTCCGATGCTTTTCTATTCTTTATTTCAGTAATCAATTGTGATAGTGTATCATTGTGGGTTGAGGCAGGAGCGGGATCTGATGTGTTGAAATTTGGCTTAACTATCACATGCTTGTTTTTCATTGATGGATATTCCATTAATTCCATAACAGTTTGAACGCCATTTTTTCTATCGGTTGTTTTGTGTAGTGCTATCTTTACCATTGATTTGGAAGACATTTTATTAGTTTTTTCTTCGATAAGTGGCATTGCAAAAAGTCTCATATGAAATCCATGTACCAAGGCAAAACTGCCAAGGGCGGTTTTGACAATAAATTCACGCCGATTTAGATTATTTTTCATTTTATACTCTTCATGTTATTGATATTTTTAGTTATTCCTGCTCTTTTAATAGAAACTTATCCGGCTGAGATTTTACAACCTCTCTCAGCCATGATTCAGAGTAGCCCACTTCTTTTGGCTTGCCATTTTCATCTTTTACATAGCCATCATTGTATTTTGTAATTAGATGTTCGCCTAAATCAATCCACCTTTTAACAACATTATCTGCATGACTAATACAATAATTTGTCAGATAATATTCCATTAACTGTGGGTTAGTTTTGTAGAGTGCTAACGCAGCTTGTTCTATCGCAGGTTGCGATGTGATTGCAATTCCTTCCAATTCGCTTTGAACAGATTGAATATCTGCAATCATATAGGAATATTTCAGGTTTGCATAATTTGACACAAAATTGAACACCCACCATGCTGAATTCCATGAAAAATTTTGTAAATCACCTGATTTGTAAACGTCGGGGATATTGGTAACACTGCAGTAAAATGGTACAAAACATGTTGTATAGGCATCGTCTATGCCGTACCAATAGAGACCGCCAATCGGATTTGGTAGCCAAGAACGTGATTGCGACACGAATGAAAAGGCAGTCTGTTGTGTAGCTACAGAACGTTCCCAACAGTATTTAACGCTATCAATTTCCCAAGTTAATGGTCGCCAACGATATGGACTACCAAAAGCGCCTGCATCTATGCCTTTTGTCATATCAAATTTAGTCCCCTCAAAATGATCCCTTGTAAGTGCAAATACATCTTGCACAGATAATTTCTCGTCAGGTTTAATCCATAACGGATAGGGTTTCGTACCTTCAACAGCACGATGATAATCCGATGACAAATTCAATGATGGTGCGCAGCGATTAAAGACACTCCATATGCGTGCAGAACATAATTTAAGTCCGAGCGGATCTATAGCTCCATATGCTTTATTAAAAAGGAAAGGATCGCCGGAGCTTGGATCGTAATAACCCTTTTCAATGGCAAATGATTTTACATTCTTGGAATACATACAATTTTTCTTATCCTTAAAAGGTATTTCGCCAATTCGAGATATATTTGCATAACATGAAACATAGCCATCGGGTACTCGTAGTGCTACCCATATTGCTCCTTTCCCTCCCGGACCAGTTCCTATAATTTCCATTATCCATGCTTCGTTAGGGTCAGAGATTGAAAATGATTCCATAGTACTACCATAACCATATTCTTCTACTAAATCGACAATTACTTGAATACACTCTTTGGCTGTTTTGGCTCGTTGTAGTACAAGCTGCATTATTGTATAGTAATGTAATAATCCATCAGGATTTTGGAGTTCTTTACGTCCCCCTGTCGTGGTTTCACCAATTGCTACTTGATGCTCATTCATTAGTCCAACAACTGCGTAGGTATGTGGTATTTGCTTTATTTTTACTTTACCACCATACTTATCATCAAATTCAAAATATTCGTTTTCTTTATGATCTGCAGCGGGAGTGTATTTTAGTTCAGGTAAAAACTCAGCATCGCAGGCGTATGTGATCATAACGGAACTATCTTGAGATGCTCCCTTTGTTACTAATATACTGGTGCAATCGTCGGATAAATGTTGCGAGTATGATATTGTAAATACACTACAGAAAACAATTAATAAAATTCGTTTTAACATCTTTATCTCCTTTATTGAATTGAATATCATTCTGAACGAATGCAGGAATTTGAATGTAAAGGGTTCTCCCGTTATAATTATGATATTTCATAGTACACCTCTCCGTGTACTTACAATTATAGAATGACCGCCCAACTAATCTCCACAGATCGTAAAAACCCATAATTCGTATATATTAATTCGTGATAATACGATATAGCAGTATATTATTCAATAATAATGTATATAAGTTGAATAATATCAGTATAGAGAGTCTCTGTATTATATAGTATTGATAAACTAAGTCGCGTGGCACGTAATCTGATGAAATAATATTGAATGTTAATTTAACTCTATCACATTCAATCAATGCGATTGGAACAAATATCAGTTCAAATTCGTATTCAAAAAGTAAATATAATTTAGGAGATCCTATTATGCGTTATTTATTATCTCTATTATTGATTTTTAGTTTGGGTTTTGCACAAAAAACTACCGTCATTAAAAAACAGGTTGATGGTGAGAAGAAAATCGAAGTTAAAGTCAATGTAACGGATGACAAAGTCCTTTATTCAATCACCGAAGATGGTAAAACCGAAGAGTACGAAGCCGATCTAGATGAAAAAGATACCATAGCAAAAATCCACGAAAAGCTAGCAGAACATGACTGCGAGGCTCTTGTAATGCCCAAGAAAAAATGCATTAAGGATGAAATGACTTTGAAGACAAAAGATGGTTGCGACAAGAAAAACATCAAAAGGATTAAAAAGTGTAAAGTGGGCGATGAACCATTATCAATTGATGAAAAAGCCGGATTCCTAGGCGTTCAAATTCAAGATTTATCAGAACAGTTGCGTGGTTATTTCAAAGTGGAAGATGGAAATGGCGTGCTTGTATCTGAAGTAGTAAAAGACAGTCCTGCCGAAAAAGCCAGATTAAAAGCCGGTGATATTATCACAAAAGTTGATGATAAAGACATCAAAAATGCGGGTGATCTAACAACGACTGTGCGTGGTTATGAACCTGAAACTAAAATATCTGTTTCAGTTATCAGAGACGGTAAGAAAAAGAATCTTGAAGCTATTCTTGGTGAAGCTGAAAACAGCTTTATGTATAAATTTGGTGATCTTGGGGAAATGGACGACAAACATAAAATGATATTAAAGATGCATCCTGAAGGTTTAGAAGACTTTGAATTTCATGAGTTCAAATTTGACAAAGAAGAGTTTAAAGAACAAATGGATGAAATGCGGAAAGAACTTTCTAGGATGAAGGAAGAATTGAAGAAACTACATGAAGAGAATTAATTTACTTTAATCAATTTTCAATTTTCTAAAAACCCCTGTAATAACAGGGGTTTTTTATTTAGACAATATAATTAGTCGAACCTTTTATATCGATTAACAATAAATAACTTTGTTAAATTTCAATCCATTTAATAATGCGCAATTTTCTATTTTTATTAATATTCATTACAAGCCAAATCCTCGGCCAGGACTACGTTTGGCCTATCGGCACGGGTAAACAGCTTACTTCTAATTTCGGTGAGTTCCGAGATAAACATTTTCATATGGGCATTGATATCCGCACCAATAGTAGCATCGGGCATCCTATATATGCAGTGCAAGATGGATACATCTATCGCATTGCAACAGATTTTAAGGGCTATGGTAAAGTTCTATACCTTATAACAAAAGATTACAAAATTGTTGTGTATGGACATTTAAATGAATTTTCAGAACGATTGGAAAACCTTTTATTTGAACTGCAAAACGAAAATCAATCATACTTCGTTAATAAATATTTTACTCGGGAAGAATACTTGGTTAAACGCGGTGAAATAATTGGGTTCTCTGGTAATTCTGGTGGATCAACCGGACCACACTTACATTTCGAACTACGCAATGGAATAGAACAGCCGTTAAACCCAATGACTAATGGATTCCCAATCACTGATAATATCCCTCCAAATTTCTTGAATCTTTCAATAATTCCACTTGACGAAGGAACGCAAATTAATGGCTCTCCCTTACCTCAGAGCTATTCTCCAGTTCAATTATCCCCTTGCGAATATATTTTAACAGATACGATATCAGTTGCCGGATTTTTCGGAATTACAACGCAAGTTATAGATAAAATTCAAGCGGCAACATTCTCATATCAAATCGAAAAATTGGAATTATCGGTAGATTCTATTTCCGCTTTTTCTGTACATTACGACTCACTTGATTTTAGCGAGAGTGAATACATTGCAACTGTTTTCGGTCAGCCGATATATCATTCAAAACATGATGCTTTTCAAAAACTTTATCGACTAGAACATTATCCAAAACTTACAATTCATCAGGATGATAAAAGCGGTATTATAAATTTAACTGACGGAATTCACAAAGTAGAAATAGTTGCGAGTGATGCTGCACAAAACGAATCAACGTTAATTATTTATATAAAGTCAATTATTCCATCTAAAAAAGTTAAATACAAAACACTTCTTAATTTAAATGAGTATCCGATTTTCAATACTGAGTTAAAAGTTTTCAATCCAGAATTAATACAATTGGAAAAAGGTGCAATTTTTCAGCTTCAGACCAATGTCAATAGTTCAGATACAATCAGGGCTTTTATTGAAAAATCCGATATGATAATGACTTTTCCATTAATCAAAATTGGTGCGAATAAATACGTTAGTGAAATGATAAATCCGTATTTGTTTAAGGATAGTAAATCCTGCGGATTTATAATCTATTCTGACCAAATGACAAAATATGAATTTAATTTTACACCGATGCTGATATTCCCCGATTCTGCTCAAAAAATTATCTTGCATGATGGTCTCATCTCTGTTGAAACCAACAATGCAATTTATGACACAACATTAATGTGGATTACTGAACAAATCTTTAAGCCACCTAAAGATTCAGTAACTCATAAATACAGTATTTTTAAGTTACATCCGTATGGCATTCCATTTAAAAATGATATTTCCATTTCATTGGCCACTAATAATGATATCGATTTGAAACGTTGTGCTATTTATACCTTTAATAAAAAAAAATCGAAGTGGGATTTTGAAAAAAGCAACATAGATACGATAAATAATTTTATTACTGCGAAATTCAGTGAAGCAAATATTTTTTCTATTTTGGAAGATACACGTCCACCATGGTTTTTAGATATATATCCTGAGAATCAACAAACTTATTCAAAAGACATATTAGAGCAATTCATAATCACTCTAAATGATGATTTATCCGGTATAGATTTATCTGAGGAATATTTAACAGTATATTTAGATGCTAAAAGAATTTGGGTTGCCTACCAACCGGTAGATAAAGAAATATCTTACAATCTAAGAAATGCATTATCAATCGGTGAACATAGCCTCTTAATAAATATTCAGGATCGTTCTGGCAATTCAGCATCAAAAACAATTAAATTTTTCGTCGAATAATGTTCTTCCCATATAAAGATGACAACCCACGCCTTTTAGTACCTTTTGTAACGTACACAATTATTGCACTGAATTTGATTGTTTTCTTCTATCAAATGGGACTTGATTTTGCTGCCGGTCAAGAATTCACACTTTCGTTCGGATTAATTCCTGCTACTTTCACTGATTTACCGCGCGGTAATATTGCCATCGCTTATGCTCAATATTTAAGTGAAGCAACCAACAGTCACATATTTTTAGATGCTACGCCCAATAGTCCATATATAACAGTCTTTACATCAATGTTTATGCACGGTGGAATTATGCATCTTTTTGGGAACATGTTATTTCTTTGGATATTCGGCGACAATGTTGAGGGCGCGCTTGGGCATGTAAAATTTACTATTTTTTATGTAATATGCGGAATTGGAGCAGCAGCCGGACAAATCTTTATTGATATAAATTCAATGGTTCCGATGATTGGTGCAAGTGGGGCAATTTCCGGCGTGTTGGCAGCATACATGTTAAAATATCCACGAGCACGCATTCATACATTTGTATTTTTATTTGTAATTATTACAACAATCCATGTGCCGTCTTTTATAGTGATTGGTATTTGGTTTGCAACTCAAGTGATGTCCGGAATTGGCGCATTAGGAGCAAAAACAAGTGGTGGCGTGGCTTGGTTTGCACATATTGGTGGATTTATAACAGGCGTTCTTTTAGAACGATTTTTTAAATATATACGACTAGAAAAATACTAGGATAATATCATGGAAAAACTGATAAACGCAGCACGATTAGCAAAGAAAAACTCTTATTCTCCTTATTCAAAATATCGAGTTGGCGCGGCAGTTCTGACCGATGACGATACAATCATTTCCGGTTGTAATGTTGAATCGAGTAGTTATAGTCTAACATGTTGTGCCGAGCGGACTGCGTTATTTAACGCAATTAGTAATGGACATAATAAATTTAAAGCATTAGCCGTAATCACAAAAGATGGCGGAACACCCTGCGGTGCTTGCCGACAGGTCATTTGGGATTTATGTGGAGATATACCAATTTATATTGCTGATGAAGATGGTAACGTTGATGAAACAACAAGTAAAGCCTTGTTGCCAAAAGCGTTTGATGGCAATTCATTGAAATGAATAACAAATCAATATTAATTGGCATTGCTGGCGGAACCGGTTCTGGTAAAACGTCTATCTCTAAAGAATTACGGCGTGAATATGGGCGGGGTGAGGTTGTAGTTATTCAGCAAGATTCATACTACAAAGATTTATCACATATGAAATTGGAAGACCGGCAACATCAAAATTTCGATCACCCGGATGCAATAGATGTAGATCTGTTTCATGATCAAATAACCGAATTGCTGAATAATAAATCTATCGATATTCCAATCTATGATTTTACCACCCATACACGATCTACTGAAAAAAATACTATTAATCTACATCATGTAATTGTATTGGAAGGTATTTTAGCATTACATTATACCTCGCTACGACAACTAATGAATATTAAAATTTATGTTGAAACACCTGCGGATATAAGATTCATTCGCCGCTTAAATCGCGATATTAGAGAAAGAGGTCGTACAACCCAATCAGTTATAGATCAATATTTATCAACCGTTAGACCAATGCATGATCAATTTGTAGAACCATCCAAATACTATGCTGATGTTATTATACCGGAAGGTGGAGAGAACAAGGTGGCAATCGATCTTATTCGGACAAAAATTAATTCAATATTATTAAGGAAATAAAAATGACATGGGCACCTAGAGATTCAGGCTGGATTGAAGTGATTTGTGGCAGTATGTTTAGCGGCAAAACCGAGGAGCTTATGCGACGTATTCGTCGCGCTCAAATTGCTAAAATGGATACAATTATATTCAAACCCAAAGTTGACAACAGATATAGTTCTGGGCATATTGTATCACATAACCAAATTAAGTTGAACTCAGAAATCGTAGAAACGTCTGATGAGATACTAACCAGATCACAACAAGCAGCGGTCATAGCGATCGACGAAGCACAGTTTTTTGATGATGATATCGTCGAAATATGTAAAATATTAGCTAATCAGAAGAAGCGTGTTATTGTCGCTGGGTTGGACACCGATTATCGTGGTGAACCTTTTGGCCCAATGCCTTATTTAATGTGCGAGGCAGATTATGTAGACAAACTACGCGCTATTTGTGTTAAATGTGGTAATCCTGCCACCTACACACAACGAACCAGCAAAGATAGTCAGCGTGTTGTTATCGGTGAAACCGATATTTACGAGGCTCGCTGTCGGAATTGCTACGAACCACCGGAGTAAAAAATGGAAAGATTTATCGGAATTTTAGGTATATTAGTATTACTTGGTATCGCTTTTACAATGTCTAACAATCGTAGAAAACTTGATTGGCGCTTGATATTTTGGGGTCTGTCACTGCAATTATTATTTGCATTGTTTATTCTGAAAACACCTGTTGGGCAACCATTCTTCGGGGCTGTCGATATCGTAATTAAAAAACTGCTCAGTTTTTCGGATGCAGGTAGCGATTTTCTTTTCAAATCGTTCGGTTCCGGTGTTGTGGAAGCACCATTATTGAATTTTGCTTTTCGCGTGCTTCCTACTATCATATTTTTCTCATCTCTGATGGCGATATTGTATTATTTTGGCATTATGCAAAAGGTCGTAAAGGGCATTGCCTGGATAATGGAAAGAACTTTAAAAACTAGTGGAGCAGAAACGCTAAGTGTATCTGCTAATATTTTTGTTGGTCAAACGGAGGCTCCACTTATGATACGCCCCTTTGTTAAAGGATTAACTCAATCAGAAATAATGGCAATCATGGTTGGTGGTTTTGCAACAGTCGCCGGTGGTGTAATGGCAATTTACGTAAAAATATTGTCAGACGTCCCAAATATTGCAGGGCATCTAATGGCAGCATCCATTATGAGTGCACCTGCAGCATTGGTGATAGCAAAGATAATCTATCCCGAAACTGAAATTGCCGCCACCGCGGACGATGATGCAATCCATGTTGAAAAAATTGATGATAACGCTATGGAAGCATTGGCGCGTGGAGCAACTTCAGGGCTACAACTAGCGGGTAATGTGGCTGCCATGCTTATCGCATTTGTTGCGCTGATTGCGATGGTAAATGCTCTGCTTGGTTTTGTGGGAATAACTTTACAAGAAATTCTTGGTTTCATATTTAAACCATTGGCATGGACAATGGGAATTCCATGGAATGAAGCGGGAATTATGGGGACATTAATGGGAGAAAAATTGGTTCTCACGGAACTTATTGCATACGCTGATTTAAGCGAATTAAGAAATGTGGGTGGTATTTCTGATCGGACTGCAATAATTGCAAGCTACGCATTATGCGGTTTTGCAAATTTTGCCTCAATTGGAATACAAATTGGAGGATTGGGCGGTATCGCTCCTGAGCGCAGGAAAGATTTTGCAAAATTGGGCTTAAAGGCGATGTTTGGAGGTGCGCTTGCATCCTGGCTTACAGCCACGGTCGCTGGAATTTTAATTTAATTAATAGGAAAATAAAATGCGGATAATTCTTATGGGACCCCCCGGAGTCGGGAAAGGAACTCAAGCAACAAATATAGTTGAGAAATTTGGAATCCTTCATCTTTCTACCGGAGATATACTACGCGCAGAGGTTGGCAGCAATACCGAACTTGGTAAAAAAGCACAAGAGTTTATGGATGTGGGAAAACTCGTTCCAGATGAACTATTATTAAATATGATGGAAAATCGCCTTCAACAATCAGATTGTAACAAAGGTTATTTGTTGGATGGCTTCCCTCGAACCATTCCACAAGCTGAAGGATTGGAATCCATCTTAAATAAAATAAACCATAAAATAGATTACGTTATCAGTTTGACGGCTAACGAAAATGAGTTAGTAAACCGCTTAGTATTACGCGGAAAAGAATCCGGACGAAGTGACGATACGGAAGAAGTTATCAGAGAACGACAACAAGTTTATTGGGAGCTCACTTCGCCACTATCGGATTTTTATCGTGAGAGAAACCTTTTAAAAGAAGTTGACGGACTGGGAACAATATCAGAAATAACAAACAGAATATTTAAAGCTATGGAGTGAATATGTTAAAAATTGGACTAACCGGTGGCATTGGTAGCGGCAAAAGCACAGCAAGTTCTTTCCTTGCTAAACTTGGTTCATACGTATTTGATACCGATACAGAAGCAAAAATAATTCTTGATAACAATGAGGAGGTTAAAAATAATATTATTGAAGAATTTGGAAGCGATGTTTTGGGCCATAAGGGATTAATTGATAATACAAAACTTGCAAAAGTTGCTTTTCAAGATGAAGACCATCAAATAATTCTAAATTCAATAATTCATCCGTTTGTATTTAGAAAACTAGACAAACAATTTGATAAAATATTATCGCAAAACAAGCACGCTAGTTTCATCGTTGATGGAGCTTTGATTTTTGAATCGGGCTTAGATCAACATTTAGATTCAGTTTTACTCATCGCATCTTCATTAAAATACCGTATCGCACGTGCACTAAACAGAGGCACACTATCCAAAGAAGAAATACTTCGTAGAATTGAGCTACAATGGACAGATGAAGATAAAGCAGCATCAGCTGATTATACGATATACAACAACGGTACTGAACAAGAACTTGAAGAAAAAATAAAAAAATTTCACAAAGAACATTTATAGCTATTTTTAACAAGGTATTTAGATTGAAAGTGAAGTGGTAAAGGGGTTAATTTTTTAATCTATTAAAAAGTAAATATCAGGTGATTTATGGCAAAAATACATGGTCATGTAAAGATTGAAATTGAGAACTGTAAAGGTTGCGAGTTGTGCGTAAATGAATGTCCGCAAGATTCCCTTGAAATGTCAAAAAATATTAATAAAAAAGGTTATCATTATGCTGTGTTAAATGATGATACTTGCACCGGCTGTACCAATTGTGCATTAGTATGTCCCGAGGCAATAATAACTGTCTATAGGGAATCAAAAACAGCTAAAGAAAAAATAGTTACAATTTCAGACGTAAAAGATAATATTTCAATATCAGTGAATTAGGATTATTATGGGTAAAAAATTATTGATGAAAGGTAACGAAGCTCTTGCAGAAGCTGCAATTCGAGCAGGCGTTAAAGGATATTTTGGATATCCTATCACTCCCCAATCAGAATTGTTAGAATATATGGCTACCAATCTTGATGCTCGCGGTGGTGTATTTTTGCAAGCAGAGAGTGAGGTGGCTGCTATAAACATGGTTTATGGAGCATCCGGAACGGGTACGCGAGTAATGACAAGCACCAGTAGTCCCGGGTTCAGTCTGATGCAAGAAGGTGTTTCCTATATGGCTTGTGCTGAACTTCCGTGTTTACTTGTAAATGTCGTACGTGGTGGTCCCGGATTAGGAACAATACAACCCTCGCAAGGAGATTATTTTCAAGCGGTAAAAGGTGGTGGTCATGGTGATTATAAATTAATTGTTCTAGCTCCCAATAGCGTTCAAGAAATGGCTGATTTGGTTTATCTAGGTTTCGACCTTGCTGATAAATATCGTATTCCGACTCTTATCTTGTCTGATGGTGCTTTGGGTCAAATGATGGAATCCGTGGAATTCCCAGAATATAACGTTGGGGAGCATCTTGTTGATCATTCAAGTTGGGCGACCGTCGGTAGAGTAAATGGCAGGGAACAACACTATATAACTTCTCTGCATCTCTTATCAGAAAAAATGGAAGAGATAAACATCCATCTACAAGATAAGTATAAAAAAATTCAAGAGAATGAAACTCGCTTTGAAGCGATTCAAACCGAAGATGCTGATATACTTATTGTAGCCTTTGGTTTATCATCCCGTTCCTCACAAAAAGCTTTAGAGTTGGCACGCGAACAAAGGTTGAAGGTCGGTATACTTCGTCCAATAACTTTATTTCCCTTTCCTTCCGAGGAACTAACACGTTTAGCAAAGACCGTAAAAGGAATTTTGGTCGTTGAGATGAATGCTGGACAAATGGTCGAAGATGTTCGTCTATCGGTTGGTAGCAACATCCCCGTTGACTTCTATGGTAGAATGGGAGGTATGATCCCGCAACCCGATGAAATTGTTGAAAAAATTAAAGCTTTATCCAATCAAGTAAAAATTTAGCAGGCTAAACATGGAAACAACTAGAGAAGGCATCGTTTGTAACAATCTTGATCAAATGGATGTCGTGTTTGACAGAACTGAAGTCCTTCACGATACACCAACCAGTTATTGTCCCGGCTGTAGTCATTCGGTCGTTCATCGATTAATAATGGAAGTAGTTGAAGAATTGGGAATTTTGGAGAAAACAATTGGTGTTGCACCTGTTGGGTGCTCAGTTTTTGCTTATCATTTTATGAATGTTGATATGCAGCAAGCTGCACATGGTCGTGCTACTGCCGTAGCCACCGGCATTAAACGGGTTTTACCTGACAAAATTGTATTTTCATATCAGGGAGATGGCGATCTTGCTGCAATCGGTACTGCCGAAACAATTCATACGATCAATCGTGGTGAAAATATTGTTATGATCTTTATCAACAACGGAATTTATGGAATGACTGGTGGACAAATGGCACCCACAACACTTGAAGGTGATGTGACGTCCACAACACCGCTAGGTCGCGATATTTGCCGACAAGGCCATGCAATTAAAATTACTGAAATGGCTGCTATTATGGATGGTGCCTATTACGTAACCCGGCAATCGGTAAACTCTGCGATCGCAGTAAGGAAATGTAAGAAAGCTATTAAGCAGGCATTCCAAAACCAAATTGATGGCAAGAATGGTACAAATTTTGTGGAGGTTGTTAGCAATTGTCCTTCCGGGTGGAAAATGACACCAATCGAGGCAAATAGGAAAATTGATGAAGAAGTGATAAAATATTATCCATTGGGCGATTTAAAAACTCCACCGAAGGGAGCTTAGGATGAACGAAGAATTAATCATCGCCGGTTTTGGCGGACAGGGTGTTTTATCAATGGGAATGACTTTAGCATACGCCGGTATGGTGGAGGACAAACAAGTAGCTTGGATTCCGAGCTATGGACCTGAAATGCGCGGAGGAACAGCTAATTGTACTGTCATTGTTTCTGATACAAAGGTTAGTTCCCCCATCATCAGCAGTTATGACACAGCAATCGTGTTAAATCAGCCCTCATTAGAAAAATTTGAGTCCAGAGTAAAACCCGGCGGTATACTGATTTATGAAGCAAACAATATTTTGAATCCGCCAACACGAAAAGATATTAATATTTATGCAATCCCAGCTGCTGTTGAAGCAGATAAAATTGGTAATAAAAAAACAATGAATATGATTATTCTTGGTGCTTTTTTATCCAAAAAACCTTTGGTGTCTGTTAAATCAATTATGGAAGGTTTATCAAAAGTCTTGCCGGAACGTAACCACAATTTATTACCTATCAATGAAAAAGCACTAAAACACGGACTGAAATTAATTAAATAATTTTTTTAATAAGCACCTTTATTTATAAACAGATATTTTTACAATTTAAAGCATTAAAATTAACAGGAGGTGTATCTTCTTTATTTTAGCCATTAATCCCGGGGCTACAACAACTGAAATCGGCTATTTCAGTGATGAACGGGAATTTTGGTGTAAACAAATAAACCACCCGATAAACTCTTTACCATCTTTTGTACCTGACCAATTTCAGATTCGGTTCGACTCATTAAAATCTTCCTTCAACAAAATAACTCAATTAGATGCAATTGCTGCTCGTGGTGGACCATTAAAACCGCTTGTGGGTGGAGTTTACCGTATTAATAAAAAAATGTTGTCAGCATATAAGTCATGTGAATATTCAAACCATGCCTCGAATTTAGCAGCTCTTATCGCTGACAAATTATCACACCAATTTGATGTACCTACATTTATCGTAGATCCAATAACTACGGATGAGTTTATTGATGTTGCACGAATATCTGGCGTTCCGGGAATTGAGCGTAAAAGTAGAGGCCATGCATTAAATATTAAATATTGCGCTCGTAAGGCGGCTTCAGAGATTGGTGTTGATATAGGTTATACAAAATTTATTGTTGCACATCTCGGCAGCGGGTTCTCTGTTGCGGCAGTATCAGGAGGGAAAATCATAGATGTGAATGATGCATTGCTTGGAATGGGACCTTTTTCGATACAACGTGCGGGCAGTTTACCTATTTCAGGTATTTTAGATAAAATATTTTCGGATGGAAAAAACAGAGCAGATGCAGAACAATTATTCTCTAAAGAAAGCGGGCTTAAGGGACATCTCGGTACAAATCAATTTCAAGAAATTGAGCATAGAATTGCTGATGGAGATGAAAAAGCATTACTAATTGTCAATTCGATGGTGTATCAGATTGCAAAGGAAATTGGCGGACTTCATGCCACACTCTCAGGAGAAACTTCCGCTTTAATCTTGACTGGTGGACTGGCCAATTCAAATTATTTGATTGGGGAATTAAATAAGTATTTGAGTTTTATTCAACCGCATCTTGTTTATCCAGGCTCTTTTGAGTTAGAAGCCTTAAATCAGGGCGTTTTACGCGTTTTAAACAAGCAAGAAACAGCAAAAGAGTATTTATGATTACAACTTTTAAAGAAATTTATGACTCCGTTTCCGGATACAGTCCGGTACGTTTAGCTGTAGTAAATCCTCAGCGAAAATATATCTTACAAGCTTTAGAACAGGCTGAAGAAAATAATTGGATTAAACCATTACTATTTAAAAACAATAATGTTGAAAATGCCTTAAATGATTCTATCTTAGCAGTAAAAAATGGTGATGCAGATTTGCTGATGAAGGGCAACATTGACACTGCAACTTTATTAAAATCGGTTATGAACAAACAAAATGGATTGCGATCGAATAAATATCTATCGCATATTGCTGTGTTAGAATCTCCAAATTACAAGCGCCTAATACTAACTACTGATGGTGGCGTGAATCCCGTGTTATCGGAAAATTTATTAGCTTCAATAATCGAAAATGCCTTACAAGTAACCAATTCTTTAAAAAATGCTAAACCAAATATCGCTATGTTAGCATTGGTAGAAAAAGTGTCTGAAAATTTACCGGAAACAGTATTAGCACATAATACCGCAGAACGATATAAAAATAATTCACGTTTTACAATTGAAGGACCTATAGCGCTTGACGTTGCTCTATCGGCTACAGCGGCAGAAGCTAAAAGGATAGATTCAAAAATTGCAGGTAGAACCGACATATTTGTCGGACCGAACATTACTGCAACCAATTTTATTAGTAAAATGTTGTTGAGTATTGGCAAATCGAAGGGCGGTGGAGTAATTATTGGTGCTAAAATTCCGGTTATATTACTATCTCGCTCGGATACGATGGAAACAAAACTGAATTCAATTGCCCTCGGGGTATCAATTTATCACAATCAATTTAAAAAGAGAGTATCATGAACAAATCAATATTTCCTCTTGATGAAACTATCCTAAACAATATTATTAAAGATCATGAAGTAGATCTTAACAACATCGGCATACGCGAGTTAAAACGTCTTGTAGATAACTTATCAGATCAATATAAAGTTGATTTTCTACATTTTGAATTTGGGGTGCCTGGTATACCTGCCGATAGATTGGGTCCTGAAGAGGAAATCCGAGTACTTAGTGAAGACAAGAAATTGCCGTCAACTTACCCACCATTTGATGGTATCCCACGTCTTAAGAAAGCTACTGCGGGCTTTGTGAAAGCATTTTTAAATATTGATGTTAAACCTGAAAACTGTATACCTACTGTTGGAGCAATGCATGGCGGTTTTATCGCGCAAGCAATCGCAGGTCGTAGATTTAAGAAGGCCGATACTATTTTATATCTTGATCCCGGATTTCCAGTAAATAAACTTCAAACAAAGTTTCTTGGATTAAAATGTGATTCTATCGATTTATATAATAGTCGCGGTACTCAACTTGCAAAAAAACTTGAGAAGAAACTATCAACAGGAAAAATAGGTGCAATTTTGTGGTCTAGTCCTAATAATCCTACATGGCTGTGCTTAAAAAATGAAGAATTAAAAATGATTGGTGAATTATTAACCAAGTATGATGTAATTGGAATTGAAGATTCTGCATATTTTGGAATGGATTTTCGTTTTAATTATGGAGTTCCTAATAAACCACCATTTCAACCAACCGTAGCTAATTATACAGATAATTATATTATCATAATATCAAGTTCTAAGATGTTTAGTTATGCCGGACAAAGAATTGCAGTATCAATTGTATCACCCAAACTATCCAAAATGCAATATACCAATCTGAAAAAATATTATAATACAAAATCATTTGGAAAGGCTTATGTACATGGCGGAATTTATCCTACAACCGCTGGTGTTCCACAATCACCGCAACACGCTTTATCGGCACTATTTGAAGCAACTAGCAATGGGGAATATGATTATCTAGGCAAAGTCCGCACCTATGGAAATCGCGCGAACAAAGCAAAAACAATATTCCTAAAGAATGGTTTTAATTTATTATATGATAAAGATTTGGATGAACCTATTGCCGATGGATTTTATTTTACCATAAAACGTAAGGGAATGACAGGAGGAGAACTATTGCATGTTATGTTATTGTTCGGAATGTCTGGAATTCCGATGCACCCAACTGGCACTAAACGCGAAGGAGTACGAATTTGTGTATCTCTTGTCCCACAAGAACAGTATGGAGAACTTGCAAGACGGGTAGCTACGTTGGATGAATATTTAACCCAATAGAGGTATAAAGATGAGTAAAATTAACATTATTGACCATTCACTTGTAAAGCATTCTCTAACCGTTTTGCGTAATAAAAAAACTAAAACAGAAATGTTTAGAAGACATACCGCAACAGTTTCACAAATATTAATTGTCGAAGTATTAAAAAACATTTCAACCAAAGAAATAATAGTCGAAACGCCAATCGTTTCGACTACAGGCCACAAAGTTCTGGAGTCAATATTATTCGTGCCGGTATTACGTGCAGGAATTTCGATGCTATTTTCTGCAATGGATTTTTTGCCGTGGGCGGCTGTTGGATTTATCGGATTAGAACGCGATGAAAATACGGCTATAGCCCGTGAATATTACCAAAATCTCCCTAAATATTTGCACGAGAAATATGTCTTAATTTTAGACCCTATGCTTGCTACCGGTGGTTCATTAGTTGATACAATCGCAGCTGTTAAACAAAAACAACCTAAAAGAATCAGTGCAGTATGTATTGTCGGTGCTCCCGCGGGCATTGAAAAATTAAAAAAAGAACATCCTGATGTTGATTTGTACATTGCTTCCATTGATTCACATTTAGATAATAATAAATTTATTGTACCTGGTTTAGGTGATTTTGGTGATCGTTATTTTGGGACATAACAATGAAGTTAAAGTGCCGGACAACCATTTTTGAACCAAATAGAAACGAAATATTTTACGTCTCTAGTATAAATGTTACTGCTATATATCTATCTAATCTGCCGCCTAAACGCCCTTGGTCTATCTAAAATCTCTTTTAGAATTACAGCATTACGAATTTCTTCCGGTTCATCAAAATAATCCAGAGTATAGACTTCTTCCCTTTCCCCCGGAGCGGCTTTACGCTTATCAAAGCGGTCACTGGTTATATCAGACCCACCTAACTGACTTGCTTTGAATGCTGCCGATGTTTCATCGACATCAGTAATGTCCGCAGAGGCGACCTTTGATGATGTTTCACGTATCTCTTGTTTAGGTTCAGTTAGTTCAGATTGATCTAGGTCATCCCAAATACCGCTGACGTCATTTTCTGATTTCTGAGCCAATACAGTTTTGGGGACAGGTTTTGGTTTAGGTTGTGGTATATCAACCGGTTCCGGTTGCGGGACACCTAAAATGTCCCGCAATTTATTTGGATTAAAAAGATCTTCTAATGATACGGGCCGCTGTGGCCTTGGGGGAGCTTTTCTCTCCTGTGGTTTGCTAATCGGATGAGCGGTACTGTCTGTTTGTGGTTTTGGACTCGTTTCTTCAGCATGTTGCTGACGCTGTTGTTTCTGTTTACGCTTTGTTAATGCCTGCAACAGGTAAAATAAAAGAAGAAATATCCAAATGCCCATGCCTTCCATCAGTTTTAGCTCCTATTTAATTTCCTTCGTAGTTTTTTTACTGCCAGTTCCGGCTATGCTGTCGCGCATACCTGTATCAGATTTGATGTTTCCTAAATTATAATAATCAAATACGCCAAGATTACCTTCACGGAAAGCATGAGCCATTGCCTTTGGTACTTCAGCTTCTGCCTTTACAACATTTGCCTGCATCTCTTGGGTGCGTGCTTTCATTTCCTGTTCCTCGGCAACAGCCATCGCACGGCGGGTTTCTGCTCTCGCCTGAGCGACGCGCAAATCGGCTTCCGCCTGATCAGCTTGTAAACGCGCTCCAATATTCTTGCCAACATCAAGATCGGCAATATCAATAGATAATATCTCATAAGCCGTACCAGCATCTAATCCTTTATTTAATACTGCTTTAGAAATACTGTCCGGATTTTCTAATACTCGAGAATAACTATCTGACGAACCGATAGCACTAACGATACCCTCACCAACACGTGCAATGATTGTCTCATCGGTTGCTCCACCAACTAATCCGGGAATATTTGTTCGAACGGTAACACGGGCACGAGCTTTCAGTTCAATACCATCTTTGGCCACTGCAGCAAGAAAACCTTCTTTTGGGGCATCAATAACTCGCGGATAAACACTCGTTTGAACCGCAGTCTTAACATCGCGTCCGGCAAGGTCAATCGCTGTTGCGGTTTCAAATGACAGGTCAATTTTCGCTTTGTCTGCGGCAATTAACGCAAAAACAACATTAGCAACATTACCCCCAGCTAAGAAATGTGTTTCCAAGTTATCAGTACTTATGTGTGTAAGACCAGCTTTATGGCTATTAATAACGCTATCGGTGATTAACTTCGGCGGTATTTTCCTTAAGCGCATACGAATCAGGTCAAGAATTGTAATCTTACCTAAACCAACACTAACAACCGCTTGAATCCACATCCCAACCGGAACAAAGTAGAATAGTACCAACAGAAATAGTATTACAAAACCAAGTAATATTAATGAAATTATACTCATTTTATCCTCCTAACACTCTATTAATTAATTTTTCGCACGACAACTCGATTGCCGTCGACTTTGATTATTTTAACTTTTTCACCATCTTCAATAAAGGTGCCTTCGCTAACAACAAATATTCTCTTATCGCCAAATGTAGCCCAGCCAGATGGGTGTAAATCTGTTTCTGCTAATCCCTCTTGTCCAACCTTGTCTTCTAATCCCAATGATGTATCATAACCGCGTTCATGATCTTGTACATCAGGTGTAGCTAACTTTTTCCAAAATTTTGTTTTTGTCATCAATTTGAATAACAGCACCAAGCCAATCAATCCGCCAATGATTCCAATTGTTAAACCATTCATCGCCATATCTGTGACCTCCTCTCCAACCGGGATATCCGGTAATAATAGTCGATATAAACCAAATACAACAATTACAATTCCGCCGATACCGGCTATACCAAAACCGGGTATCACAATCATTTCTATTAGTAACAGTAATATTCCAACAAAAATAATAAGTAAATCAGTTGCAGACGCTAATTCAGCGATGTAACCAGCACCAAGAGCCAATGCTAAACAAACAGCTCCAATCGTACCAGATACTCCCCAACCCGGTTGCTGTAGCTCAAATAAAATTCCTAAAAATCCAAATGTCATCAGCAGAGATGCTACTACCGGATTGGTTAATAATCTTACAATTGATTCAGCCCAATTCGCCTTAGTTGATTTTATCTCAGCATCAGATAAATTTAATTCAGCAAGTAATTCATCTAATGTTTCCGCATCGCCGTCTGCGATTTTATATTTCTTAGCAAGTTCTGTAGTTAATGTAATTAGCTTACCTTCTTTTCGACCTTCTAGATCGGTTACTTCGACCGACACGCCATCAATTTCCAGGTGTGTGAACGATAATTCTTCATCGACCATCCCCTTAGCAATATCTAAGTTCCTTCCAGTACTTTCAGCAGTCGATGCCATTTCTTCGCGCATATAAGATATTACTTTTTCACTACCCTTATTCCCCTGCATATCTACTGCAGTTGCCGCGCCAATAGTACCACCGCTTGTCATATAAATTTTATCACAAGACATTGATATTAACGCACCGGCTGAAATTGCCCGTCGATTGATAAATGCAACTGTCAAAATCGGTGAATCTAAAATTGCGTCTTTGATTTGCGTAGCAGCATCAACCCGGCCACCAAACGTATCAATATCAAATATTACCGCGATAGCTCCTTCCTCAACTGCAGTTTTTAACGCTCGTTCAATAAATGGCGGTAATCCCAAATCGATTGTCCCTTCAATAGGGATACGATATACGAGCGAATCAGGAGAAGCCAATAGTGTTGAAATAAAAAGAATGAGTGATATTATTGATTTCTTCATATTATAATTTTACTTGTAAACCCCTTAATAAACAATGAGACATAGTAAGTTTATTTAATCTCCACGGCACCAAATGCAACCGTGCAGTGAATGTAAATATCCTTTCCACTTTTGGCGTCCGATTTCCTTCGTGATTTACTATCAATTCCGCCAAATATTGGTGTGCCTGTAATAATTACATTCCAATCATCCGGAACGATTATTTCCACACCGCCAAAAAGAGCAGTCGCATGTATCTTACAACCATCAGCAGATATTTGAGCCTGTCGCATATCAAGCTCTACTCCGCCAAATAATGCCATTGTCTCTCCACCTCTAAAATTCTGCGAGGTTATAGCGTGCTCAGAACCACCAAATACTGCGTTTGAGTGTATATAGTCATCTCCGGTTGTCTTTTCATTGGTTAATTTCCATTTATTGCGCCTGCCTTTAGAAATCATAGATAGTCCAATAAATATTAAAATAAGGGGCCACAATCTCCAAATACTGTTCCATTCGACTACGTCATGAATTATTAATAATAATAATGCACCAATAATAATAAAAATCAGTCCTGCACCGCGATCTCGACCTTGCAATTTTATTAATCCAATTATTATGAAGATTGCCGGCCACCAATCTGATATTATCCCGCTAAATTCCATTATTTTAAAAGTATCTAAAATAAAGAAACACCCAATTATTATTAAGGTGATTCCTATCCAACTATTCTGATTATTTTTATATTTAGTCATTTTTTCACTCCTCTAAATATAATATCTATCCTGATCAACTTCTTCCCGTAGAATTCGTAATTCTTCTACTGCGGGCTCGTCATTTTGTTCGATTTTATCAGGTATGATTAATTCAAATCCGGTATTATCTACTACGTCATTTACTGTTATACCCGGATTCAAAGCAAATAGTTTCATGCGTTTAGTCTTTTCATCAAATCCTAATGTACATAAATCGGTAACAACACGATACGGACCGGTGTTCGGTGGCAATCCTGCTTCTTCCCGAGTGCCTGGCCCCGATAGATATCCGGGTGTTGTAATAAAATCAATTTTTGGCATGAATCTGCGTTTACCATGCTGCATTATAATAATCGTCTTCCAACAAGTAGAACCGACATCATTCCCACCGCCTGAGCCGGGAAGGCGTACCTTGGGCTTATCGTGGTCGTCTCCAATTATCGTAGAGTTAAGATTTCCATACATATCAATTTGAGCTCCACCTAAAAAGCCATAGTCCACAAAACCACATTGTCCGGCTTCCATAATATCACAAATTCCTGCAGCAACTAATCCTTTGTTAAATGTCCGCATATCGCCAACGGCTAAGGGGAGTTTTTCGAGCTGAGCACCAATTCCACCAAACTCAAATATTGATATTAAATTTGGGGCATGCATTTTTTGTGCAAGCGATGCCGCTAGCATTGGTATTCCCGTTCCAATAAAACAAGTTGCTTTATCTTCCATCAATCTTGAGGCGATGCATATTAATAATTCATTCGGATTGTAGTTTTTATTACTCATTTTTACCTCCACCCATCCGCAATACATTCAATTTTCTAGTATCCACCAAATCAAGATATTCCTTGTGATTTTTTACATTATAAATCCATTTATTTAAGTAATCTTTTACTAACAATTCATCTTTGCTGTCATTAGCATAATTTTTAATGTGTTCTTCATCACGTTCATATAATCCAGACATTTCACCGGGGTGTGAACCAAACGGTGCTTCAACAACTGCATCAACTAAATAATATGGTATAATTGTACGGTCGGGTCGAGAACGAATTACTTCCTCATCTACTATTTCTTCTGTTGAAATAATTAATCGCTTTGAAGCGCGCGCCATCTCTGCCGCAAATCCTGAGATGCCGTCTATCTGGCAATTACCATATTTATCTGCGCGATGTACATGAATAAATCCTACATCAAGTATTAATGCCGGCAAAAGGCATATTTTCATTCCAGTAAATGGACATTCTACAACTTTTGCAGCACTGTATTTGTATGTGTCGGTTCCAAGCATAACGCGAGTAGGAATGAATGGCACGCCCATTGCAGCAGCTTTAAATCTCCATGACAATGCAGCATTTGACCATTCTACTACTTTTTCTACGAAACCACTTTCAACAGCCCTGCGCGCTGAATTAGATAATCCGTAAACTTCGAATCCGATGTATGTCCAATCTAATTTTTTAATAGTATTTGCTGCTGCTAATAAATCAGATTCATATACTCCCTGTCCGGCGCAGTTTAAATTTTTGTGTCCTTGTCGAATTATTTCCCGCACAAGTGACATCGGTGCACGTACTGTGCCATAAAGTTCAATGCCTATGTAATGTCCGTCTTTTAAATATTTTGAAACTGCCTCTTGTTCAGACATCCTTTTATCAATTAAAGCTTTTGACTTTTGCATACGATTCCATTCGCGAAAGGCGTTAATATCGGGAGGTTGAATTAGTTCTCCAATTCCGGTAGATAATACTTTCATAATTTCCTCAAAAATGTCCGGAAATTTAATCATAATCAAATTCAATTAGAACAGAAGTCAGTATGAATAATAAATAAAATTGACTTGTTCACCTGCTTGGCATGAAATAAATTCTGCCCCAGTATGAAACTATCACATAAGATAACACATATATTTTTAAAAATATTTTCTTTCTGTTTGAAAAGTTCTCCTCAATGGACAAAAAATCTATTATCCTATATTTTATATATTATTTTATATTATCTTGTCCCAATACGAAAAAAACAAGTATTTGATAATCTAAAATTAGCATTTCCAAATAAGTCATCATCTTGGTACTTAAAAACTGCTAAAGATAGTTATAGGTTTTTCATTAATAATTTTGTGCAGTTTCTTGCATTTCCTAAATCCTTTTTGAAAAGCACTATAAACGTTAAAGGTCAAAATTTATTGAACAATACTTTAAAAGATGGAAAAGGTATGATTTTCGTTTCCGGACATTTTGGGGCTTGGGAAATTCTTGCTGCATGGTTGGGATACAATCAATATCCGATTTCAGCAGTTGCTACAAAACAAGGTAATCTTGGCGCCGATAAATTTTTTCTGGATTTGCGTAGTCATTTTGGAATGAAACATATATACCGTAAATCATCTTTAGACAATATGTACGGTGTTCTTAAACGGGGCGAAATTCTTGGGCTTGTAAGCGACCAAGACGCAAAAAATCGTGGTGTGTTTGTCAAATATTTCAATCAACAAACATCAACGCCCAAAGGTGCCGCAAGGTTTCATCTCGAAAGCAGGGCACCTATAATTTTTACAATATGTTATCAAAATAAGCCAAACGATTATACAATTGAATTTCATCATGTAAAAATCGCTGCTAACGCCACAATTGAATCAATCACACAGACATATACATCTATATTGGAAAAACATATTCGCCGATTCCCTGAACAGTACTTTTGGTTTCATCGGCGCTGGAAAACAAAACCCGTTACAAGACAAAATGCCTAAACATATAGACATTGACCATCCACAAGTTGTCAAATATGCGGTCAATATTTTAAAGGAGGGTGGTGTGATAATTTACCCCACTGATACCTTATACGGTTTTGGTGCCGACGCGACCAATGATGGGGCTATTGATATAATAAATCAAATTAAAGGACGCTCAGGACCAATGAGTGTAATCGCAGCCGATGAAAATATGGCAATCAAATGGTTGGATGTTGAAGATGAACAAATCGACCTTGTAAAACCGTATTTGGGCGGAGCAAAAACCATAATTGTTCCGGTTAAACAAAATATTGTGAACACAAAAATATTAGGTGAAGATAACGCATTAGGAATCCGTATTCCTGATAACAAGTTTTGTAATGATATGTCATCTCAATTTGGTAAACCAATAGTCTCTACAAGTGTCAACCGTACAGGCAAACAGCCAATGAATGACTTCGTTCAAATTCAATCAGTGTTCAGCTCTGAAGTCGATCTATTAATAGATGGAGGAACATTGCCAAATCCTAAGGGTTCAACAATTTATAAATTAATAGATAATAATATCATTATTTTACGGAAATAACATGCACCGTATCTTTTTAATAATTACTTTACTGGTTTCATTAAACTGCGGACAAAAAATACCTTTTAAGGTTGGCGAACGCTTAACCTACACATTGCAATTTAATGTCATTAAAATGGGTCGCGGATATTTATCGGTAGAATCAAATGATACTATATCCGGAGTTCAATCTTACCATGTAAGATTCCAGGCTAAAACTAGCAAATTTGCTGATAACATTTATCGCGTGCGAGATAAAATTGATATTTGGTTAAATATGTCAGATTTGACAACGCTAAAATTATTGAAGCAGTTAAACGAGGGTAATTACCATAAAAACTATGACACTTCAATTGACTATAATAATTTAATCGCAATTACGAATAATGATACTCTTAAAATAAATGGCCCCTTGCAGGATCCTTATTCGCTTCTATATTATTTCCGCACTATTCCTTTAGAGATTGGACAAATTTTAAACTTTACAACTTTTGATAATAAAAAATTAACTAATTTTCAAGTAATAGTAGATGGTAAGGAAACAGTTAAAACTCCGGCAGGGACATTCCCCTGTATCATTATTAAGCCTTTCAGAGAAGGAAAAACACTTTTAAAAAATGACGGGGATATGAAAATTTGGTTCAGTGATGATGAACTGCGTATACCGGTACAAATTCAAATTAAGTTAAAATTTGGTTCTATGCTTCTTCAATTGAAAACTATCAGTTTGTAAATAATCTGCCGATATCATTAACTATAACTGTTATCATTAGAATTAACAAAAACGCCATACCGACTTTTTGAATTGCAATTTTTGCCTTCAAGCTCAATGATCTTCTAATTATTGATTCAATTCCGATTACCATAAGATGACCGCCATCTAGGCCCGGTATTGGCAAAATATTTATCACTGCCAAATTTATACTTATCATTGCCATTAAAAATAAAAGCGGAGCCAATCCTGCCCTTGCAGTTTCTCCTGCCATTTGAGCAATAAATATAGGACCGCCAATATCTTTCATTGTCGCGGCTCCGGTTACTAACATCTTTAAAGTTGTGCCGATTAACTCAAAAACACCTTTGGTTGCCCGCCATCCACCTCCAACGGCTTGAAAAATATTAATTGGTTCATATGTAACCTGCGCTGCTATACCAATGGCGCCTAAAGTATCAATTTTCCCGTTTATAATTGCGGGTTGGAAAGATGTCACTATATCTTTATCAAATAATTTTTTATCACGCTCAAAATGCAAATTTATAGGTGTGTTTGGAATAGAATGGATAATTTCAGTTAATTCTTGCCACGTTTCAATTGGCTCACCATTAATTTCTACAATTCTATCACCCGCTTGCATCCCGGCGGCTTCAGCCGGTTGTCCTTCTAATATTTGAGCAATAACAGGTTCTTCACTTATTACAGGATTACCCCGGTTATACGCAATACCTGTATAAATTAATAATGCCAACAAAACATTCATGATAACACCGGCGCTCATCACCCAAGCTTGGGCTAAACGAGATTTACTCATTAATTCATATGGTTTGTGTTCAATTTTACTATCAAGATTTTCGTCAATCAATCCCGCCATTTTGACGTATCCACCCAGTGGAATCAGTGCAAAGCAATACTCGGTCAACGTGCCTTTGCGTCCCTGTCTTGAGATGTGTTTTTCAAAAATTGGTGCCCATGCTCTTTTACCTTCATCATTTTTACTAAAAAAGAATAGTTTAAAATCCCATCCATTAGGAACCGATGTCATGGTTATTATTCTTGGTGGAAATCCAACTGAAAACTTCTCTACTCGCACACCTACCGAGCGCGCTGCAAGATAATGCCCTAATTCGTGGACAAATACTATTACTCCAATTACGAGAGCCGTTGCTAATAATGTTATCATTTATATTTTTCCAATACCTTAAAATTATATATTAGATGTAAAAAGGTTCAATTAGTTATAAGATTTTACAAAATCCTTTGCCCAAACAATCAGGTTTTGTAAATCATTTAGATTCGGATTTTCAATCCAATCATGATTTTCACAGGCTCTGCTAACAATTTTAGGGATGTCTGTGAATAATATATCGTTTTTTAAAAAGTGATATACTGCAAGTTCATTTGATACATTTAAAACAGCCGGAGTCGTCCCTAATTGTCGCAAACTTTCGAATGCCAATTCCATACATGGGAATCTTTTATAATCAGGTGCTTCAAACGTCATCTCTTTTAGCTTAATAAAATCTAATCTTTCCCAATCAGTTTCAATATGACGAGGATATGCTAAAGCATACTGTATTGGGACTTTCATGTCAGGAACGCCGAGTTGAGCCTTTACAGAACCATCTTTCATTTCTATCATGGAATGGATAATTGATTGTGGATGAATTACTACATCAATATTTTCAATTGGAATATCGAACAACCAATACGCTTCGATAATTTCTAGACCTTTGTTCATCATTGTAGCTGAATCAATTGTAATCTTATTACCCATATCCCAATTCGGATGTTTTAGTGCTTCCTGGGGTGTTATATCCGCAAACGTATCTATTGCGCGAGTTCGGAAAGGTCCGCCACTACCAGTCAGTATTATTTTATTGACATCTTCCTTGTTTTCACCTTGTAAACATTGCCAGATTGCCGAATGTTCACTATCAACAGGATAAATTTTTGCACCGTTTTTTTCTTGTATTTGTTTCACGAGACTTCCTGCCATGACCAAGCTTTCTTTATTGCTAAGTGCAACATCTACGCCTGATTCAAGGGCACATAGTGTTGGCTCCATTCCTGCGGTTCCAACAAGTGCGTTTAACACTAAATCTATATCATTTCGCCTTGCAAGATTGAGCAATCCGTCACGACCTACTAAAATGTCGATATCTTCATTTCTTAATTTATCCTCGACAATTTTACCACAGGATGAATCAACAATATTTACAGCCCGTGGTTTATATTTTAATGCCTGTTCAACTAATAATTCGTGATTCGAATTAGCTGTAAGGTATATGACTTGAAAATCATCTTTTATATTATCTACAACCTTAAGAGCATTTTGCCCTATGGAGCCCGTTGATCCAAGGATAGATAATTTTCGTGCCATTACTTAAAAAGTCCCGATATTTCTATGCTAATAATTACCACATCGGAATTTACCTGCAAGATAGGCGCAATAGTTAATCTTCCTTTTGTTAACTGTGCTCCAAATAATAAGTGATTAGCATTTCCATTAATGGACGTCGGGACTGTATCTATATCTTCAATTAATATCTTTGTATTATATGTATTAAGTCCCAAGCCGACAAATATCGGGACGGTACCAAATTCAAATTCCTTGATAATCGCTGCATCTGTTGAGCGGTTTTTTAAATCATCAGGTCCTTGCAATTTTGAAAACAATATGGAAGATCGCCAATTGTTTTTATCTTTATTTGTTATATTCAATCCAAACCCATAAGCAAAAGATTGCACGACATCATTCCCTGATTCAAATATACTCATATTGCCCTTAAGTGATAAATTTTGCGTGACAACTAAAGCGCCTGCAATATTTGGATATCCACCCATGAGCTCCGTTGAGTGTTTTTCTCCTGTAAAATTTATTCCTTGAGAATAAGAAACACTAATGCTGATTCGATTAATTATAATATTGGGCTTAAAAAAATGCCTATTGGTAGATAAGGATATAGTTTTTAAAAATGGTTCTACTTGTTGCCGGAATTGCTCTGAATCTATATTATCTAATTCAAAAGACGTCCATTGTGCACTTACTGGTACGATAAAAAAGATTATTACAATTAAAATAATCGAAAAGGTTTTCATACTATAAAAATTATTGGAATTAAATAATTCCGCGGTTACTGTTTTCGATAAAATTTACTATACTCAGAACATTTTTATCGTCGAGGAATTCGGACTTAATTTTTGTCAGAGCGTCAGATGGTTTTAACCCGGATCTAAAATATATACGATATGCATGTTTAATATTGATTCTATCTTTGGATGAAAACCCTCTGCGTCGTAAACCTACGCTATTAATTCCACCATATTTTACCGGCTCACCGACAGCCATCACGAAGGGAGGCACATCTTGAGAAACCCTAAATAATCCACCAATAAAAGCGTGTGCTCCAATTCTTACAAATTGATGCACCATTACACCTCCCGAAAGCATCGCCCAATCATCAATTTCCACGTGCCCTCCTAAAGTGGCGCAGTTAATCATTGTTACGTTATTACCAATAACGCAGTCATGGGCAATATGTGCATAAGCCATCAAAAATACATTATTACCAATTGTTGTTTCGCCTCGCGCGTTGGTACCACGATGAATTGACACAAATTCACGAATTGTTGTTTCGTTGCCAATCTTAACTATGGTTTTCTCTCCACCGAATTTTAAATCTTGCGGTAATTCACCAATTACGCAATTATGGAATATCTGGCAATTTTTACCGATTTCGGTATATTTTTTAATTGTATTGGAATTACCGATGCTTGTTCTGTCGCCAATTTTTACCTCATCATCAATGACGGTATATGGTCCAATAGTTACATTTTCACCAATTGTAACATTTTTACCAATTATAGCACTATGGTGAATTTTACTAGAAATGATATTCCTCCTTAACGATTTACAATACTTGCCAAAAGTGTGGCTTCGGCAACTAGTTTGTCGTTAACATATGCTTCACCTCTAATTTTAGCAGTACCAAGTCTGAATTTTAACAATTTCATTTCCAATACAATTTGATCCCCCGGTACAATCGGCAATCTAAATTTTGATTTTTCTACAGCTGAGAATAGCATTCCTTTTTTTAGCGGTTCTTCTAAGTCGTGTAAAACTAAAAACGCTCCGGCTTGCGCCATTGACTCTAATATTAAAACGCCCGGCATAATTGGGCGACCAGGGAAATGCCCCTGAAAATACGATTCGTTTACAGAAACATTTTTTATAGCCGTACATTTCTCACCGGGAACAAAATGAATGATTCGGTCAATCATTACGAATGGGTAACGCTGAGGCAATATCGCCAATATTTCTTCAATACTATATTCTTTCTTATTTTTATCGTACATCATAATTTAACTGTCCGTCTTAATTTCCTTATAAATTCAATATTGGTTCTGTGTCCGCTCCGAGTTGCGATAATATGACCTATAATAGGCTTGCCAAATAAAGACATATCTCCTATCAAATCTAACACTTTATGGCGTACGGGTTCATTCTCAAAATGTAACCCTTCAGTATTTAATATTTCTCCATTATTAAATATGATCTCTTTATTTAAACCAAATAATTTACTTAAAATATTTTGTTCATCCTCATTAACTTTTTTATCAACAATGATTACGGCATTATTCAGTCCGCCACCCTTAATTAAACCATTTTGTTTGAGTTGAGATACTTCGCTTAACAATCCAAATGTGCGTGCTGGGGCGACTTCTTTTTCAAATTCGCTTTCAATGTCTTGAATGGATGCGTATTGTAATCCGAAATTTGGTAAACCATAATCCATAAAAAAAGTTATTTTAAATTTTTCGGCCGGCAATAAATTTATTTCAATTTCATTCTCAGGATCATTGAACTGAATTGGTTCTGTAACTTTAAAAACTTCTTGAATTAAACCTTGGTTCACTATTCCAACTTTTTTCAGCAGATGTACAAAAGGTAAGGCACTGCCATCTAATATCGGCGGTTCCGGACCTGAAAGTTCGATGGTAACATTATCAATGCCAAGTCCATACAATGCAGCTAAAACATGTTCCACAGTATGTATACGTACACCGTTTTGTTCCAACGTAGTTCCGCGGCTTGTATCAATTACATTGTCTACATCAGCTGGAATAACTGGATTTTCTTTCAAATCTATACGCTTAAAAACTATACCGCTATTTTCTTTTGCCTGCTTGATGTTTATTGTGCTTTTTATACCAGTGTGCAAACCAATCCCATCAAGTGATACCTTGCTGCAGATTGTCTTTTGATATCTATCTGGCAAGTTTTTCTTCTAATATTTTTAATCGTTTTTTCAATGCTATAACTTGAGGATAAATAGCATCCCGTTTATTCTTTTCACGGACTTCTCTTGCCGGCATTCCGGCGTATATTTTATTTCCGGGTACAGATTTAGCTACACCTGTCTTTGCAACAAATATTGCTCGATCACCGATAGTAATACCGTTATTTACTCCGCACTGTCCTGCAAAAATACAATAATCACCAATCGTTGCACCTCCTGCGATTCCCACCAATCCCATCAATAAACATCCTTTACCAATTTTCACATTGTGTGCAATATGTACAAGGTTATCCAATTTTGTTCCTATACCTATCTCAGTATTTCCGATTGTTCCTCTATCTATTGTGCAATTAGCACCAATTTCAACATCGTTTTCGATTATCACCGAGCCTATCTGTGGGATTTTGTAATGCACATCATTTTCAGTTTCATATCCATAACCGCTGGAACCGATTACTGTACCCATATCAATAATTACGTTATTTCCAATGTTGGTACGTGAATGAATAGATACCTGCGGAAATATTGTAACATTAGTTCCAATGATAACATTATCACCTATTGAAACATTGTTATGAATCGTTGTGCCTTCAGCAATTTCTACATTCTTTCCAATAACCGAAAAAGCGCCTATATTAACATTTTTTCCCGTCTTAGCAGATTTGTGAATAACGGTATTAAGATGGATTCCTGCCTCTATATCATTCGAGGGTCTGAATATTTTCAGTACCTTGGCCATCGCTAAGCGTGGATTATCAACAACAATACCACTTTTGCCTTGCAATATTGCAGAATCAGTTACAATTACTGAGGAGGCAGTGGTTTGGGTTATTAACTCTTGATGCTTTGAATTAAATAGAAACGTAATTGTATCGGGCACACCGTTTTTAATATCAGATACCCCCTGGATAATCTGATCGGGCGCGCCAATTACTGTACCTCCTACGATAGAAGCTAATTTGCGCAGGGTAACCAAATTTTTCTTTTAATTGCCTTTGTCTTTTCTTAGCTCAAATAAAACATCATCGGTAAGATCAAATGTTGGCTTACCATATAACAAAGATACCGATCCATCAAAAATGAAATCATATCCTTGTGAAATCGCAACATTATCAACAGCAACTTTTACTTTTGACAATAATTCATATTCCATTTGTGATTGTTTCCGATATAATTCGCCTTCCGGTCCTACTTTTTGAGCCTGAAACTGCTGTAGCCGTTGTTCCTTTGTAGCTATTTCTGTTTCTTTCTCTTTACGCCATTCAGGTGAGCTCATTAGTCTTTGGGTCTCATAAGCTTTTTTCAAACTGTCAAGATCAACCAACATTACCTGGTATTCTTCTTGCACTTTTCTATAGTCTATTTGTAATTGTGCCTCGGCTTCTTGGAATTCATTAAATTCAGCCCTTATACGTTCCG
>JBHPEE010000008.1:0-39268 GCA_042577295.1 Fidelibacterota bacterium
CTCCCCAAAGTTCAATAAATCGTTCAAAGTGATAATCATCAAAAGCACGTTTGGACGTCCAATAAAGCATGAATCCTGTCGCAGGACCGGCGAGAACACTCATGACTAAAATTGCTTCCCAATTAACAAGAACTATTTTGAAACTTATTGCAGCCACAGCCCCAATCACTAAGAAATCTAAAAATACTCCCATACTACGATTCATTAGACCTTTATCGATAACATAAGAACGTCCTGACATATCTAGTATTTTACGAACAGCCAATGCAATCAAAAGACCAATAACAAAATGAAATGACCAAATTGTTCCTACAAATCCTGCTAATTGAGGATTATTTCCCATCATTGTAGTTAGCCATTTAACAACAAACCAAGTTAATAAATAAACTAAACCAATTATAGATAATTGGAATGCTAATGGTTCAACTGCTTCAGTAGTTAAAGTAAGTTTACCGGCAATAGGTGGTTTTCCGTCCTTATACACTCCTTTACGCATATCATCTGTGATACTATCAAGATTTGTTATTAGCTTGCTTTTTCCATTACGAATTCCCCACTGTATTAATGCCATTCCACCAAAAAATGCGTATAGATAACCAATTGTAGCGAAAGTTAGGCCGATTTGACCGGCACCAGCTGCTTCATACCCGAGCTTAACTAATTCACTGTCCCAACTGTTTCCCATCGTTGCAGCGAGACCAGGACCCATACCAAAACCGAGTGGTAATAATAAACCGATTCCTACAAACAGGTCAGGTTTAATAGTATATACAAGTATTAATGCTACAATTAATCCAATTGAACCTTGTATGAGATAAGATGTAAGGGCAGCGATGCTTTTACTGACCGGTCCTTTGGTCCAATTGCTTTTTGACTGCCTCAATCCAAGCGCAATAAATGTTAGTGCTAATAAATGATAGACATATAAGATTAGTCTATCAGCATGTAAATCAATTAACCCAAACCCTTGTGAACCGACTATAAGAGCAAGAAATCCGGCAATTAAATTATTTGGAATTAAATATGTTTGAAAAAACTTGACATAACGACGGAGTACTGTCCCAATCATTAAAAAAGTGCTTAAAAATAAAAAATCTAGTACGACAAATCGTAGATTTACATCAAGGTCCCATGGATTCATAGTATTTCCTTTGGTTTAGTTAGCAAAATATAGTTTTAAATTATTAAGAAAAAAAACTACAAATTAAAATCACAAGGATTTGGTTTATTATTATATATCTCTGTATGTTTTTGTCAAACCAAACAATCATTTTTAAACTAAAGAGGGATATCAATTATTATGTTAAAGAAAATCCTTGTAACAATGTCCATAATTATTTTAGTTATAGTTGTCCTTGTACTATTTTTAATACGTGGAATTGCGACAAAAAGTATTCCTAATTATAATGCTAATATTCATCTTGAAACTCTTATAGATGATGTTACAGTTTACCGCGATAAATTTGCTGTTCCACATATATATGCAAAAAATGAAGAAGATCTTTACCGTGCAACTGGGTACTGTATGGCCGAGGATAGACTCTGGCAATTTGATCTGATTCGAAGGGCTACAACCGGGGAATTATCAGAAATATTTGGCAAAGATATGATTAATGCTGACCAGATGTTAAGAATGTTGCGTATTCCTGATAAATCGCGTACAATACTGAAGAATTCAGATGAAAATGTTCTTAATACATTAAACGCCTTTTGCGATGGTGTAAATCAATATATTGATACACACCAGAGAAATCTACCTCCGGAATTTTCTATATTAGGATATAAGCCGGATAAATGGCTTCCTGAGCATTCCATAAACTTAATCGGGTATATGGCTTGGGATCTGACTATGCCTTGGCACATTGAAACAGTTTTTCAAAAAATCAGAGAAAAAATTGGAGATGAAAAATTTAAAAAAATTATTCCGGATTTGAATCTGCAAAAAACTTTAATATATTCTGAAATTGGCGAAAATGAAAGTATTCTTAGCACAGATTCCCCTTATTTAGCTGCCATGGAAAAAATTAAGGAATTAGGAATCGAAATATTTAGTGGCAGTAATAACTGGGTTGTATCCGGAGAAAAAAGTACATCGGGTAAACCCTTATTTTCCAATGATATGCATCTTGGATTGAGTGCACCGGGAATTTGGTACACAATGCATCAAGTTGTGGAAGGAAAACTTAATGTAACTGGGGTAGCAGTACCTGGGCAACCGTTAGTCGTAGCCGGACACAATGAAGATATTGCTTGGGGAATGACAAATGTAATGGTAGATGATATGGATTTTTATTATGAACGCATTAATCCTGACAATCCTGATGAGTATTGGTTTAATGGTCAATGGCGGCCACTTGAAGTTAGAAAAGAGGTCATTAAGATCAAGGGTGGTGAGATTGTAGAGAGAGAGAATCGATTTACCCATCGCGGTCCAATTGTTACAAAATTCAAAAAAATGGACAAGGATAAAACAATCTCAATGCGTTGGGTTGGAAATGAACCAAGCAATGAAATGCGTAGTCTATATCTAATGAATCGCGCTCATAATTGGGCGGAGTATAAACATGCATTAAAAACATTTGTGTCGGTTAGTCAAAATATTGCCTATGCTGATGTAAACGGGAATATCGGTATTTACTGTGCAGCCGGTGTACCGATAAGAGAAGGATGGAAGGGATTGGAAATTGTATCTGGTGAAACTGATAAGTATGACTGGAAAGGTTTAGTACCGTTTCAGGAACTTCCACATAGTTATAATCCTAAAAAAGGATTTGTTTCATCTGCAAATAACCGCTCGGCTGATGATGATTATCCATATCACATTTCTTATTGGTATGCTACTCCTTATAGAATCGATCGTATTAACGAACTTCTAAAAGAGAAAAAAATACTTTCCATCGACGATTATAAGAGGATTCAAGCTGATCAGAAATCAAAATTGGTTGAAAATTGGATCGATAAAATTAATTTTGTTATTGCTCAGAATAATGATCTTAATAATACGGAAAAACAATGCGCAAAATTACTTCTTGAATGGGATGGCGTATTATCAAAAGAAAGTATTGCGACAACAATATTTGAACAATTCTATTTGGAATTACTGAATAATATATTTCTTGATGAACTTGGAGAAGATCTGTTAGCAAGTTATTTAGACGTTTCTTATACTAATAAGTTTGCAGTGGATAAAATGTTGTTCGAAGGAAATTCAGAGTGGTGTGATAATATCAACACAGCAGAAATTGAGAACTTAGAAGACGCTATCGGCCAAAGTTTTATTGATGCAGTAAACGAGCTGAACAATAGATTCGGTGATGATTTAGAAGAATGGAGATGGGGCAAAGTACACGGATTACTCCTTGAACATCCGCTTGGTAGCGTAAAAATATTAGATAAAGTTTTCGATTTTAATCGGGGACCATTCCCGGCTGGAGGAAGTAAACATACTGTTTCCCCTTATGGTTATGACAACAGTGCCCCATTTACTGCTAATTTTGGTTCTTCCCATAGGCATATATACGATACATCAAATTGGGATAATTCCTTATCGATAATTCCAACTGGCATATCGGGAATTCCCGCTAGTAAACATTATTGTGACCAAACTCAGCCATTTGTGGATAATGAATATAGAAATGATTATACCTCGCGGAATTTGGTTGAGCAACAAGCAAAATATATAAGAGTGTTTACAAAGTAAATATTATGTGATAGGAAAATAAAAAGGGCTCACATAGAGCCCTTTTTATTTTTATGATCTATTGAAATTTAATATAAATATCCTAGACCTATATATAATCCGCTATTTCCGTCTTGCTCATCGCCTGCCATACCATAATCAATCGCAATAATAAAGTTCTCATTAAGAGCGATTCTAAAACCGCCACCATAGGAAAAGTGCAAAGCATCTTCTTTGGCATCTCCAAAAGCGTTAATTACGCTATCATAATAATCTTCATAGCCCGGATTATCATATCGTTCTAATACTTGCCCAGCATCAACAAATCCATTGAGAGCGAGATATAAATTTTGACCTGCTAATTTTGTCCTCAAAAACTTCCAACGCATTTCAAAATTTGCAAAACCAACACTATTGCCAACAATTCGGTTTTTAAGAACTCCTCGCAAAGTTTTTGCACCACCGTAGCCTTCTTCAGTTTTATAAGAACCTTGATAGAATGGCAGCATAAAGAACGGAATTTGTCCGTCGATTACTCCTTGATATGCTAAGCGATAAGCAAATGATAGATTCTTATCAATTATTGTAAAATATTGTCGATGCGTTGCACTAAATTGGGAATAAGAGAAATCGTTTCCAAAACTATTTGGAACTGTTGTTATTAGTGCTTCTGTCCACATCCCTGACATCGGATTTGGTTCGTTATCACGCGTATCGAAGACCAACCCAATTTTAATTGAATTGGTTAATCCACCTTTAGCTTCGTCTTCTAAGATTGCCCCATATTTCAAGTATGTATCATATAATAAATCTACTTCAGGTAGTTTATCAGCATCGTCTTTACCATCGTTCAAACTTTCAATATCAACCGTTGCAATTTTTGTATCGTGATATCCAAAACCTAGCAATCCTCTTAAATTGTAATCTTTTAAAATTTGTTTTTGGAAATTGGCAGTAAATTTTAGAATATCTCGCTCATGTTGATAATAAACTCGAGATTTATAAGCAACATCCTCATCATCTTCATATTTTGATAAATATTTGGATTCATACCCATTGAATCCATAAAATGGCAAAGCTGCTTCTGTCAAATAAGAGAGATCTGCAGTTATTCGTAAGTCCCATGGTAATAAATATTTTGAGTCAAATTGAATAATATTTTTACCACTTCCTTTTGTTGTACGCGACCATTCCAAATATGTAGAATGCATATATTCAGGATACTTACTTCCATCTCCATAATTGAAAATATTCAAAATTGCTCCATACAAAAAGCCGGTATCAGAATTATATGCAATTGCCGGTACACCGCCAAAACTCCAACCTGTTGGCACATCATCTTGCCCTATGGCAATTCCCACAGATAATACTACCACAAAAACCACCACGATTACTTTATTCAGTTTTATCATTTTCTGCCTCTCTTTTTTGAAATTATATTGTCTAATAGTATTAAATTTATGCAGAATGAACTAAAAACATAGTTTTTATTTATTTCGATTTAAAAATTCTATTGTAAATGGTAATGGCAGATACTCCTTATTGGATTGAAAAAATATATTATTAATCACTTTCTTGATTTATAACATATTTAAAGATAATTTCCCGCCCAATATTTAAAGGAAAAACAATATTTAATGGATAGACACGCACAACAAATTAAACGCGAACGGCAGGACCAAGCTCGTAATGTGATAAACTCGGATAATAAATCAAAAATGCGTACACTAATTAAAAAAGTGTTAGCAACTAAAGACCAAAAACAAGCAGAAGGTTTTTACAAAGAAACTGTCAGTTTTATTGATAAAATGGCTGCCAATAATTTAATACATAAAAATACTGCCGGTCGCCGCAAAGCTTTAATTACCCGCCACTTAAACTCTATAACTAAATAAATATAGTAATTTCCCCCGATTCATCGGAGCGGGAATTACAATGAATAATATTTAAAGCGGATTTAAGTATTTTTTAAATTCATCCGGTACTGGTATTGTTTTGCCCGTATTATAATTTATTGATACCAATATAAAATTTGCCTGAAGTATCTGTTTTTCCTCGCCTTTTCTGAATATGGCCGTTAAAACATCATAGCTTTTAGTACCGATTCTTGCGATGCGCTGACCTATTTCAAAAATTGACGGATGGACTGCCTGACCAATGTAATTTACTTCCATTGAAGCTAAAATTGAACTTTCTACCTGATCCCATCTTGCTAAATCATGACCAATTTGCCCATAGAGATCAAGTCGAGCAGTTTCCATGTAGGATAAATAGGATGCATGGTTAATATGTCTCAAGCCATCCATGTCACCCCAAAGTGTGTAAATAGTTGTCCAAAAATCAAAATCATTTCTTGAATATAATTTAATTGCCATAAGTACCTATAATTAAGTTTTATTACATTAAAGCGATCGCAAAATTAAGGAAAAATTATGAAAGTTCTTAAAGCTGCTTTATTAACTCCGTTTATTGGAATCGAGCATGACAATGTATTTTTTTTATATAATAATAAAGAACCCCGAAGAATTCCGGGGCGCTCCTCTAAAACTATTAATAATTATTAAATGTAAATATTTTATTCTTTTAAAAATGAGTGCTATTCGTGGTTACTTCACTTTTTAACATAAAACATCAAAATCCAAAACTCGTTTCTAATAATGACATATTAATTGACTCATTACCATCCAAAACATCGCCATCGCCATTTTTATCTAAATACGATCGTTTGAATGAATAATTCAGTATCATCCCCCACCCTAATTTAACTCCGACTGAAAAACCCATAATTGTATTTTCGGTTGGTTCAAACTTAAACGGATTAGGAACGTTCCTTTGTTGGTAAAATGCCGAAGCCGATTGTAAGCTACCCATAGGTTGCATTAATTCAGCAGAAGCTGAAAAACTTTTTAGGTTACTATATTCAAATACTCCATTCTCTCCATTCTTGCTATTCCATTTATCTCCAAACATATTTTGATAGGTTGCACCTAATAGAAAATACTCATTTATATCAAAATCTACTCTGCCATAAAACCCACGCATTCTTCCAAATTCGCCAAGATAATCTGATTTAGGGGTTACTTTAATGGACGTAACACCATTTTCGGCTGAAGTAACAGTCGCTCGGGTATGCTCATAAGCACGATCCCAATATTCAAAATTAAATTTTCCATCTGGTATAACACGATATTCTATCTGCCAACTGAAAATACTAAAATGATTAAATACTCCAATCGGTGCAAATCCATACTGTAACTCAACATTTTCATCAGTTACAGGATCAATTGTCTCACCTATCATTTTTGCAATTTGACTGTAAACCGATAAGGACGTTAGCTTGCTCTGAATTATTGGTATCGACAGATCAATCGCTACAGCGCTAATTGGTTTAGGATTATCGAGTACGTTTAACGGATCATTTTTCAATCTAATATTTGTGTCCGGCAAAGAATCATAATATGCTTGGTTAAAAGAACCTGCAGGCAGTGAATCCCAATACTCATGAATAACATCGAGATTATAAACATCGGGTTTACCGTCTCCATCTCTATCAAATTCATTCGGATCACTATCAGCTAAACCGTCATTATCAGAATCAAGCCAATATTTATCATCGTAAGGAAAACTATCTACAATATCGGGTCTTCCATCATAATCATGATCTTGTAGTCCAAGATACTGATTTCGGTCAGTTACTCCAGTTATTCCTAGATGCAAGCCTATTGGAATAACACTGGAAACACGACCGCCGACTACACTGCAATTCTCCTTGAAATTATTTACAAAAGCTTGCATTGATATAGATTTAGTTTGAATCTTGGCATCTAATCCGATTTTTCTAAATTGCGGATAATTGAATGCATTCGAATACCGATTAACTAATATGCCATATCCTAATGTAGTTTGATTGAGAGTCACCGCTCTGATGTACAGTGGTTCATATCGAGTACCGTATTGAATGAAATATATCTTGTCTAAAAGTGTATTTTTAATGGCTGTACCATTGGAAAAATCCCACTCATCCTGATGTATTTTTCCATTTTGGTCAATATACATGACTATATCTAACCCAAATTTGATTTTCCATATATCGATTGTAGGACGAAGTGCAAACTGTCCCCAAATTTTATCATTGATTGTAGCAAAACCCAAAACTCCCCTTAAAGAGAACGGATTTTGTGCTTGTAACCCGATCACACAGAATAAGATAAGAATTAGTATACTATTTTTCTTCATTGCATCAATTGTATGCCGAATGAAAATACAACATTTAAAAGTAAATATGAATTAGGAAATATCATTTTGTATTATCATTTTGTATTCAAAATAATTAGTAAATTTTATCTTTCTAATTGGTGATTTTATGAAAATAACCTAAAATCTATCATCAACTGAAACATTTTGTTAATGAAATTGTAATTAGATTATGAAAATTATTAATAAACAAATCAATATTGCTTTTATATGTTTAACACTTGGTATTGTTTCCATTAATGCGCAAACAAAATCAATAATAACACATTTAAACATTGAAAATAAAAAAAATGGTGCTTTTGTAAAACTTTTTACCACTTCTCCTGTTGAGCAAAAACATATAACCGGATGGACCAGTGATGATGGATGGTTCTACATAACAGTAATGAGTGCAATCGCTGATTCCGCTCGAGTTATGAACTCAGAAATAAAACATCCTGTTTCTCAAATTCAGGTTAATAATACCGATGAATCAACTCAAATCGCAATAAAAGTAAAAGAGACAATTGAAAATTTTGAATTCTATCAATCAAAATCACCACCTGAAATACTAGTGTCTTTGCGGTTTCCGATTTATGAAGTTGCAGCCGTATTGGAACAAGAAAGAGAAAGTATGGGATCAGCCGATTCCATTACTACTGAAGAAGATCAGTTCGATACTGATAGCGGAGTGTTGATACCTAATCAGTATAAAAGAATTCGCACAGCATTATATTTATCCGGGGCTTCTCTCACGATTACCGGTGCTGCTCTTGAATCGAGTAAATCAGCAGGATTCAGCTGGGAAATTCCTACGGGATTAGCAATTATTGCAGGTACCTTTATCTATGATAAATATTTTCATAAACCTAATAAAAAATAATATTTAGCAGTCGTATATATTGCAAAAATTAAAAGTATTATTAATTCTTTTTATTGTCTCCAATAGTTATATATTTTCAGATAGTAAATCTATTGTAACTCAATCAGCCAATACCTTAATTGATGTGCTAGAGGGAAGAACATTTGAAAGACATGTTACACCTTTCATGATCGACATTGCCCGAAATGGACACCTATTATCGGAGGAAATTAAAATCAAACTTAAATCATTAGGATTTGATTTTTCAGGTGAAATGGTCGTAATGGCACGATCAACTTATTATGATGATTACTATGAAACCGAACATTTCCGAATCCATTTTGATCTAACCGGAGATAATGCTGTTGATAATACCATAACTAATGAAAATAATATTCCCGATTATATAAATACAATGGCAGAAACATTTGAAGATGTATATAATCATGATATTAACGAACTCGGATACATTCCCCCTCCAAGCGATGGAACGGAAGGTGGCTCAAGCGCTTTCGATATTGAGGTAATAAGTACTAATGCTTATGGATGGACTAATTACGGTGCTCTGATTGGTGATAATCCAAACTCGCCAAATGTTACCGAAAATAATGCTTATATAAGTCATATAATGATGAATAATAATTATATTGGATTTCCAAATACCGAATTAGAGAATATTCAAGTAACAGCCGGACATGAATTTTTCCATGCGATACAACTTGGTTACGACGGAGATGAAGAAGTTTGGCTTATGGAATCAACTGCTACTTGGATGGAAGAAGAAACTTATGATGATGTTAATGATTGCTATCAATATATGATACCGTGGTTTGAGAAGCCACATTTATCATTAAATAGTTCAGCAGGATTGCGTCCATATGGCTCATTTATTTTATTCAAATATATAGATGAACATTTAGGCGGTCGGGATATTATTAAGAAAACTTGGGAGCAAAGCCGACTATTTGACAGCACTCAAGATAATTACAGTATACAATCAGTTGACCTAGCGTTAAAAAGTAATAATAATACGTTCAAAAAAGCATTAAATAATATGTCTATTGCTAATCTTATTTTTTCATCCGGACGTGGTGCTGGACAATATGCATACGAGGAAGCAATCGGTTATCAAGATTACAGACAATATTCATATAATGATACTCTTTCAATACAATTAGGCATTTATAATTCAATAGATTTTATTAATGGAATTCCTAATAATATCGAAAGTTATAATTTGCAACAATATGGTTCTCAATATATAAAAATAAATGCTGCTGATCCTGTAAAAGTATCAATAGATACACCTGATCTAACACTTCATACAGTAGTAAAATCAAATTCAGGAAACTATGAAGTTCAATCCGGTAATATCTTAAATATCGATCCCGGTTCAAATTCCGAATGGATATACGCTGTGGTAGTTGCTGATGATGATAATGGTGCTGATTTCAATTACAATTTATCTTTTACCGACGGTATTAAAACTAATTATACTGATTTTACAATTTTGGGTCAATTTCCGAATCCTTTCAATAGTTCAATTACAATAAAATTGAAAGTTATAACTCCTCAAGATATTGACTTAGTAGTATATGATATGCTTGGTAGAAAAATTACTACTATATTTTCCGGGTATTTATCGGATGGTAGCTATGAGTACTTGTGGAATGGCTTAAATGCTAGTAATGAAACTGTAAGTTCAGGTGTTTATTATATCACTGCCGTAAGTGATAATCGTCAAGAGTGGAAAAAAATTACGCTAGTTAAGTAATTCCCCTTTCTGATCTAAAGCTAATAAATTATCATATCCACCAATCGATTTACCGTCAATAATTATTTGAGGAACTGTCCTTCCACCTGTTAATTCCACCAATTTATCTCGACTAATACCTTCGTTTTCAATATTAATTTCTTCGTATTCCAATCCACGTTCTGTAAGTAATCGTTTTGCTGCTGTGCAATATGGACAGACCGTGCTAGTGTATATTTTAACCATTGTATCCCCTTTTATTTAAATTTGATAATAATTATAATTAAAAATTTAACATCTTTTCCAATTGATAATTGTAGTGTGTATAACATTCTGAGTATTTTTTATTAATCATTATGATAAACAAGCTTCCAACACATATTATTTGCCATTATTCTGAAATAGGCCTGAAGGGTCAAAACCGTATCTTCTTCGAGAAAAAACTTAAAGAAAATATCAAATATGCTCTCAATCCTGATTCTATCGTTAATATTCAAAGATTGCGAGGAAGATTTTTAATCGAGTTAACCGAATTTGGACAACAATCTATTTCTGATATTAAGGAAATACTAATAAATATATTTGGATTGGCTTATTTTGCCTATGCCTATGAATCTGAACCAGATCTGGATATAATTAAATCAGATTCTTTAGAATTAATGAAGAGAATCGATTTCGATACATTTCGTGTTACAGCTCGCAGAATAGACTCCAAATTTCCATATACATCACAGCAATTGAATGAAGAAGTCGGTGCTGAAATCTTTGAAATATTAGATAAAAAGGTTAACCTAAAATTTCCTGAAGCAACTTGTTTTATTGATGTTTTGGATGAAGGGACTTTCCTTTTTACAGAAAAAATACCGTCCGCAAAAGGATTGCCGATTGGCGTAAGTGGAAAAGCAATTGTAATGCTATCGGGTGGCATTGATTCACCTGTTGCAGCATATTATGCGATGAAACGAGGAATGCGCGTAATTTATGTTCACTTTCATTCGGTTCCTTTGGTTTCAGAAGCATCTGTTGAAAAAGTGCGTGATACTGTGGACATACTTAAGAAATATCAACCAAAATCTAAATTATATTTAATGAAGTTTGCTGAGATTCAGCAACAGATAATGGTAAACTGCAATGAAAAATTACGTGTAGTTCTTTATCGTCGATATATGATGAAAATTGCTGAAAAAGTTGCTGAATTAGAACGCGCTTCCGCGATTTACACGGGTGAGGCACTCGGACAAGTTGCATCGCAAACTATCGAAAATATTACAGTTGTTGAGGAATCGGTAAACTTACCTATCATTCGACCATTAATTGGTTTCGATAAACTTGAAATAATCGCGAAAGCTATAGAAATTGGAACTTACGATATATCCATTCTACCCCATGAGGACTGTTGCACTCTGTATGTTCCTAAACATCCTGCTACTAAAGCGAGACTTATCGATATTCAGAAGGATGAGGCAAGTCTTGATAGTGAAGCTTTAGTTGAAGAATCGCTTAAAACTGCCAAAATTGAGATAGTAGATTAAACTATTTATATAAATTTAGTTATAATTGATATTTATTGAATTACTATATTGAACTGCCCCCGAGAGTTGTACCAGATTGTAAGTTAAGATAAATATGTACTCAATATTTGGGAAAATCTCATGTGATTATTATCAATGATTTTTACTATTATCTTTTTGTAATTTTATAAGATAAAATCGAAGTGATAATTAGCAATTTATTAAAAAAAAATTTAATTGGAGTACTTGATGATCGTTGCAATACCAAAAGAGGTTTCACCAGGTGAGAACAGGGTAGCTGCAATTCCTGCAACAGTTAAGGAACTTGTTAAAACAGGCATGGAAGTAATAGTTGAAGCCGGTGCTGGAGAAAAGTCTTTCTTCTCTGATGATAGCTATAAAGAAGCCGGAGCAACCATAGAAAAAGATACAAAATCATTATACGCAAAAGCGGATATGGTATTAAAAGTAAACCATCCTGTATATAACGATGCCCTTAAAATGCACGAAGCAGAAATGCTAAAAGAAGGATCGGCATTTGTCTCACTTATTCAAACTACAAGAGAAAAAGAAGCAGTTGAAAAACTGATTAAAAAGAAGATAACCGGTTTTTCAATGCATTTAATTCCACGTACCACTCTAGCCCAAAAAATGGATGCGCTAAGTTCACAGAGTAACATTGCCGGTTATAAAGCTGTTCTAATTGGAGCTGCTCATCTTGGCAAATACATGCCTCTGTTAATGACAGCTGCCGGTACAATTCCGCCCGCCAAAGTACTTATACTAGGAGCCGGTGTTGCCGGTCTGCAAGCCATTGCAACCGCAAAGCGATTGGGTGCCCAAGTGGAAGCATTTGATGTACGTCCCGTTGTTAAAGAACAGGTGGAAAGTTTAGGCGCAAAATTTGTTGAAGTTGCCACCGATTCCGATGATGGCGTAGGCGAAGGCGGATATGCTAAAGAAACATCCGATGAATACAAGCAAAAACAACAAACACTCATCAAAGAACATATCGGTAAATCTGATATCGTGATCACGACTGCATTAATTCCGGGTCGTCCTGCTCCACTGCTCATTTCAACAGATATGGTTGAAGGAATGAAACCGGGTTCAGTTATCATTGATCTCGCAGCAGAAAATGGCGGGAACTGTGAGCTTACCAAAGCCGGTGAAATTGTATATCACAATGCTGTTCTAGTAGATGGCAGATTGAACTTGCCTGGCACAATGCCGATTCATGCAAGTCAATTGTATGCAAAAAATATTACAAGTTTCGTTACCTATATGTGTCCGGAAGGTAAAATAAATCTTGATATGGAAGATGAGATTATTTCCGGCGCTATGTTCATCCATAATGGTGAGATTGTTAACGAAATGACCAAAGCAGCATTTAAGAATTAAAGGAAACAGAAATGGATATGATAAATATATTAACTGTTTTTATTCTGGCAATATTTGTAGGAAATGAGGTAATTAGTAAAGTACCGCCTACCCTGCATACTCCCTTAATGTCAGGATCAAACGCAATTTCAGGTATTGCGATCGTAGGTGCAATTATCGCCACAAAAGTTGGCGGTGAAATTGGCACATGGTTAGGACTCACTGCAGTTATTTTCGCCACAATTAACGTTGTTGGTGGATTTATGGTGACTGACAGAATGTTGAAAATGTTCAAAAAGAAGAAATAGAGGATAGCAATGGATTATATGAATTTATTTTACGTATTGGCAGCTGTCCTCTTTATTATTGGACTGAAGAAACTAAGCCATCCTAAAACAGCCCGTAAAGGTAATATCATCGCTTCGATCGGTATGCTGATTGCGATCGTCGCTACATTAGTTGGTTTTGATGTGCTTGATTTCAAATTAATTGCCGTTGGAATGATAATTGGTGCTATTATTGGCGCAACATTTGCAATAAAAGTAAAAATGACCGGAATGCCACAAATGGTTGCGATATTTAATGGTTTTGGCGGTGGTGCTTCAGCATTGGTAGCTGCGGCAGAATTTTATTCTAAAGCTGGTCAAGGCGAACTAACGACATTTTTACTTTCGACAATCGCCTTAAGTGTGTTTGTAGGTACTTTAACATTTACGGGAAGTTTTGTTGCATTCGGTAAACTGCAAGGATTCATCTCCGGTCAACCAATTGTCTTTAAAGGACAAAAAATATTAAATGCTATCATTGCAATAGTAATTATTGCCTTTGCAGTTGGAGTTGTTGTTGTTCCTGTAAATATGTATTGGTATTTCGTCGGATTAATAGTATTTGCCGCACTAATAGGAATTACACTTGTTATTCCTATCGGTGGTGCCGACATGCCTGTTGTAATATCGCTATTGAACTCCTATTCAGGTATTGCAGCGGCTGCAACCGGATTTGTCTTGCTAAATAATGGACTTATCATCAGTGGTGCCTTGGTTGGCGCATCAGGATTAATTCTAACCAATATTATGTGCAAAGGTATGAACCGTTCACTTGCTAATGTAATATTTGGCGCGGTTGGCTTGACACAAGAAAGTGCAAACGGCGGAGCAGCGCAACAGATGAATATTAAGAGTTATTCTACAGAGGAAGCCGCAATGATATTCGATGCTGCTGATAAAGTCATCATTGTTCCGGGATATGGATTAGCTGTTGCTCAGGCTCAACATGCCGCACGTGAGGTTGCTGATTACCTTGAGAGTCAAGGTAAAAAGGTGCTCTATGCAATTCATCCTGTTGCCGGACGTATGCCGGGTCATATGAACGTATTGTTGGCAGAAGCAAATGTACCTTACGACCATTTGAAAGACCTTGACGAAATCAATCCGGAATTTGAGACTTGCGATGTTGCCTTAGTTCTCGGTGCAAACGATGTTGTAAATCCGGCTGCGCGTCATGATAAATCAAGTCCTATCTATGGTATGCCCATATTGGATGTAGATAAATCACGTACGGTAATCATCAATAAACGTACTATGAATCCGGGCTTTGCCGGAATTCAAAATGAATTATTCGGTTTTGATAATTCAATCATGGTTTTTGGTGATGCGAAACAAATGCTTACAGATTTACTCAAGGATTTGAAAGAACTGTAAAATTATTTTATATAAGTAATAAATAACCCCGCATATGCGGGGTTATTTATTGCAGTATTGTTCAAATAATTAGAACTGTATCAAGTATTATTTTGCCATCGCTTTTCGCTTTGCACGAATTTGTTCTTGCACATCCTTTGCGAACTTAGTCTTAAACATTGTCAATTTAACACGTTGCGTATTATCCAAGATTCCGTTTAATTCAGCCATAAAACGTGTTTTTTCATCTATCTTCTGCTTCTCTAAAACAGAAATATTATTAAAGTACGAATTGAAATCTTTATCGGATATTTTTTCATCACCCTTCATCTGAACTCTTAAACCAGTAGTAATTCTTTTTATTTCAACATCAATTTTCTCCATATTTTCACGATGAACTTTCATCCTTGGGAAAAATTTATCAGCTTGTTCCGGTTTAAGTTCCAATTCTTCTGTTAATTTCCAAGTCATCATCATTTCCATGCGTTCGCTTGGTTGACCAAATCCTTGTGGACCCGGATGAGCCATATTATGTTGCATACCGCCCACGCCAATCGGTTTGTGATTTCTTGGAGTCCGATTTGTCCTCGGTTGGGCCATTAGGGATGAAATCATTAGCGTTGCTAAAAGTACTATTATTGTTTTTTTCATAATTGATTCTCTATCTCATTATTTGTTTGATAATTCGCATCATAGAAAAACTCGATTGTTGCCCAAATATCATCACTATTTTCAACTAAATAAACTGCTAATTCATCATAATATTCTTCCGCCATTTCTTCGGTAATATTCTCGCTTATTAGATATTCCTCATATTGAACACTAGATGCATTATTACTCAACTGCGTAAATGCTAATATACCCACTAACAATACAATTACGCTCATGGATATTCCATAAGATAACCTGTGTTGGTTTCGAATTCTTTTTTCTCGAGTTGTATGTAATCTGTCAAGAAAATGATCGGCATTTATCACAGTTGTTTCTTCAGAAAATAAATTTTGAATTTGTTTTTCAATATTCATTTCACATTTCCTAACTGTTCTTTTAATCGATTAATTCCATAATGATAATTTGTCTTTACTGAACTCACACTTTTCCCAATAATGGAAGCAATATCTTTATGAGGCATATTTTGAGCTACGCGCATCGTGACCACAATTCGTTGTGTTTTGGGTAATGTTGCAACTGCGTCCCACAGCTCCTTCTTTGTCCAATCGGATTCTGCTCCGGGATTGTCATCGACCTGTTCGTTACTATCATCAATATGGAGCCACTTGCGCCATTTGTTTCGTCCCAAATAATTATTTGCCGCATTGACGTTAACACGATATAAATAGGTCTTAAAATTCGCTTCGAATCTAAATTTTTTAAGACTTTTATGAAGTTTAAGGAAAACGTCCTGCGCCAAATCTTCCGCATCCATCGGATCATTTGTGATCTTGATAAAAAATGTATATACTTCATCAAGATACCTTCGAACCAACTCGTCGAAAGCTGCAACACTGCCTTTTTGATATTGTTTAATGAGTTCATGATCGTTTTTCATCTTTCATTGCCTATTTAGACACAGGGCGTGTAAATAAGTTAAATTTTTTATGTTTACATTTAATAATAGTTTCTATTAATCCAGATAAAATTTCGATTATTCTACAATCCACTCTTAATTTTAGGTATGATTTATAAACGTGGAACGTTCACAGGCAACAAATCGCAAAGTGCGGCAATTACGCACAAACTCGCCCCACTTATGATTATCGCCGGAGCGGGAACAGGCAAAACTACCACTCTTCTGCACCGTATTTATTATTTGATCGAGCACTATAAATTAAATCCGAAAAATATTCTAACTATAACCTACACTGAAAGGGCTGCCAAGGAACTCAAAATGCGCATTGTTAAAAATATTGGAGATACCGCTAAAGCAATGACAATCAGCACCTTCCATGCTTTTTGTTATAATATCGTAAAGGAGAATCAATCTTCTTCCAATTCCGCTCCAATATTGATGGAAGATGGCGATGCAAACTACCTTTTTCTGCAAAATTTTGACGAATTAGGTCCGTTTGAATCACGATTATTTGTAGTCGATCCGGTAAAGTCGATAACAAAGAGTTTTATTCCATTCATAAACCGGTTACGTGATGAATTAATTGATCCTAACAAAAAAACTAATCCAGTTATTGATGATGAATTAGTTACCGAAGAAACAATTGCTCAATTAAACGATCTGAAACGTATATATCCCCTATTTCAAAGATGGAAGAAGAAACAGAACTTTGTTGATTTTGGCGATATGATTTTGGATTGCTATAACCTCCTTAAAACTAATGAATCAATATTAGAACAAGTTCAAAATCAATATAAATATATAATTATTGATGAATTTCAAGATAATAATTATGCTTTAAATGAGGTTGTAGGTCAAATAGTTGGCAAATCTGGACAACTAACAGTGGTTGGAGATGAGGATCAGGTTGTTTATAGTTTTCGAGGAGCTAGTAAGTATAATGTTACAGCTTTCAGAAACAAATACAAAAATATTGACGATTATACTGAAATCGCATTAGAAGAGAATTTCCGATCTGTACAAGAAATTCTCGACGTCGCTAATAATTCAATCTCCAATGCAAAAAATAGAGACAATAAACAATTGATTGCCTGTGATAATAGATCCGGTGAAAAATCTCATCTGATTCAAGTGGACAATAAATTTCATCCGACTGTTATTGCTGATATTATTAAGGAATTATCTGCTAATTATGATTATCAAGATATGGCAGTTCTATGCAGAACAAAAGCACAAGTAAAAACAGTATCCGATTATTTATCAAACAAAAATATTCCAACTCGTACTTTTCTAATTAATTATTTTGAAATCCCTGAGATCAAAGATTTATTAGCTTGGTGTAATTTAATTGCCGAAACCGAATACCAAGATTCAGGATTGTATAGAATAATATCAAAATTAATTGGTAGAGACACAGCAAATAAAATATTTAATCAGTACTCAAAACGAGACTACACTCCACGTTTTGAATTAATACAAAATACTGATAATAAAGAGATTAAAAATATTATAAATCAGATAATTGGTCTACGTGAATTAATTCCTAAGAAAAATGCCTCAGAATTAGTTTGGGAGACATGTGTTAGCTCGAAGTTATTGCGACCTTTATTGAATAATTATGAATGGAAAGATCAATTAGCTTTATTGAACTTGGGACAATTTATAAATCGTTCATTGGGTTTTACAGCCCGTCATAAAAATAATAATAATTTAAGATCATTTACAAATTATATGAATGTGTTACATCAATCAAAAGGTATTCAGACTTTATATCCTTCTGATAAACACATTTCACAAACTGTTCTCGTAAATACTATTCATGGTGTTAAGGGTGGTGAATATCCGGTTGTATTTATGCCTTTTAATCGTTCTGCAAGTTTCCCGCTTAATTACAAGAAAAGTGAATTATTAGAACTTCCACCTGAAGAATGGCTATCATATTACACATTAAATCCACTTTCTCCGAAAGAACAACATCTGGAAGAAGAAAGAAGACTATTTTATGTAGGCATTACCAGAGCTGAGGAATTACTTTATCTGTTCTCTCCAAATAAAGCTACATCATTATTTATAAAAGAATTAAATAAGGATCTATTAAAGGTGTCCAATATGGAAATTGATACAATACAAAATGAACCAAAAACATATTCAGCCCTGCGAAATGATTATGAAAAACGATTGGCAAATGCTCTCAATCAGAATCAGTTTTCAATAGCCAATGATTCATTACAAACTATTGAAAGAATTGCTCAAATAGAAAAAGGTGAAGCAATAATTTGGGGAAATGAGAAATGGGAAATTGAGTTAAAATCACACTTAAATTATCCATTACAAATGAACATTCCTGAAAAACTCAATCTTTCAGCAAGTTCAATTGAGACTTATCAACAATGTCCGCTAAAATACCGCCTCGGTAATATTGATAAAATTCCGCAAGCGAGCAGTAAACCTCAATTGACTTTTGGAAATATCATCCACCGAGTATTAGAACAATTCCACCAACCAAATACCAAGCAAACAAATGAGCGATTGTTAAAATTACTCGATAATAATTGGGAATCACTCGGGTTTGACTATGAAACTCAAGAAGTCGATTTTAAACGTCAAGGGGTAGAATTGCTAACAAATTATTATGACTATTTGACTAAAAATCCCGCTAATGTAATAGAAAGGGAATTTCAATTTTCATTTGAAATTGAAGATATTATTATTAATGGTAAAATTGATCGAATCGATAAAAGTGAAAACGGATATAATGTAATTGATTATAAGACGAGTAAAAAGGCCACAAAAGCAAATCAGAATATACAATTAGCTATTTATTCAATGTATTTGCAGCAAGAGAAACTGCAAGAATTCGGCGGCTTGCCTGAATCTGCTGCCTTATACTTTTTACGCGAATTTGAAGAACCGATAAGATCTCATAAATTTAACTCCGCTGAGCTGGATGAAATACAAAAAAATATTTTGGAAGTCGGTAAAAATATTAGAAATCAAGAATTTAAACCATGCAAAGGATTTCATTGTGATTGGTGCGATTATAAGAATTTGTTATGTCCGGAGTGGGAAGAAAATTAGAATAAATGTCATTTAGGCAATTTACCGAGTATTTTCCATACCCAACGATGAAAATTGTGAAATGAACTAACCGGTTCGGCAAACATCAATATGCATTCATTATGAACTACATTCATTCCATTATCTATACAAAATTGCACAGCAGAATCCGTTTGAGCACCTTGTTGTAACCATACGTTTTTTATTCCTGCTTCATGTGCAGATTGTACCACTTTTTCTACTTCAGATGGCTGAACAGATATTAATACTCCATCTATTGTATCTTCAATATCATTAAAATTTGCAAAACACTGTTCTCCATCAATCTTCTTTGCTTTTGGATGTATCGGATATAAGTTAAAATATTTCTTGGACAGATCTTTGTAAGCCAAATTACCGAATTTGGCACTTTTAGAAGACATTCCCACTATTGCAATATTCTTGCATTGTAAGAATTGTTCAATTGCTTGTTTCAAAAATTATTCTCCAATAGCGAGCACCAATTGAACAAAACCACTAAAATCATCCGCTTTGAAAAATATCTTCTGGGGAATTGCACTAATTTCCAAACTATCCACTGGGGTAACATTTATGTTTCTATTAAGTATATATCTATTTAGTAAAGAATCATTAGAATTAAATATATCAAAATAGGAAGTATCACTTGCCTTCCCTGCAAAATCAGTCACTATTAGTACCGAAGTGAATTCAATTGGATTTTGATTGGGAAATGTTAAATTATAATTTTCTTCAGTAGAATAATTTTCTGCACGCAAAGAAAATGTGAATGCATCATTGACATTAACTACAACGGGTGAATTTTTAGTTAACCCATCTAACGATTCCTCAGGTCCTACACAAGATGCAATAATAATCAATGAAATAAATATTAATATAACTTTTTTCATGAAAATTATTCCTCAATTTCCTTTGTTTGATGTAATTGTAATTCTCCAATTTTTTCCATCGGTTTTTCTAACTGCCTTGAACGTGTTGTAACTAAATCTTCAAAATGATTTTGAACTGTTCCTAATGATTTCCCCATCGTATCCATTTTACCTACGAAAAGTTGCCATTGTTTTGCAAAAACTCCAATTAATTTTTGCATCTCCCCTGCCTGTTTTTCCATCGCAAAACTTGACACTGCCTGTCTAATAAGCGATAAAACTGCATAGAGTGTAATTGGCGAGCATAAAATAATTTTATTTTCCAATGAAAAATCGATTAAATCATTATCTTCTTGATTTAAAAATATATATATACTCTCGTTAGGAATGAACATTAGTACGTAGTCAACAGTCCCTCCTTCAGTATCAATATAGCTTCGCTTAGCAATTGCTTTTACGTGATTACGTACATCCATCAAAAATTGCTTCTTTTCGGAATTCTTTTCAGTATCTGATTCAGCTGAAATATAATTTTCATAATGATTCAACGGAAATTTTACGTCCATATTTACGTGCTTTGACTGTGGTAAATAAAAAGTATAATCAGGTCGGTCAGTTCCCTCTTGGGATTGTTTTATATAATTCTTACCTTCCACTAGTCCAATAAAATTAAGGATATCTTCCACCATCCTCTCACCCCATTGCCCTCGGGCTTGCGAACTTGATAAAATTTGCCTTAGCTTACTTGTAGTATCAGTCAATCGCGAAATGCCCTGTTGAGAATTCTCCATCTGTCCTTTTAATTCGGTGGTTTGTTTTGCCAAATTCTCCAAATGGCTTTTCATATCATTGATTGTGGAATCAATCAACTTTTTCTTTTCGTCTAAATGTTGTCCCGAGGATTTGGTTAGATTTTCAAATTGGTTACTTGCCAGCTCAAAAAATGATTTTTGATTACTATCCAACGCTTCACGCGAAAGACTGCTGAAAGCGTCTTTCAATTCATCTTCGGTCTTTTTGATTGAGTTGATTTCACGTTGACGTAAAAACCATGCAACTATGGCACCAAACACCGTTCCGATTATAAATAATATTATTCCAATCCAATATGGCATACTAACTCACTATAATAATATATAAATTTATGAAATTCCACTATACTCCTGCTAACCCTAATTCGTGAGCTTTTTCCTTCAGTGCATCTATAACAAATTGAATATGTTCAGTTCTATCAACACCTAGTTCTGCAATTCCATTATTAATATCTTCTCTACTAACTTTTGCAGCAAAACCTTTATCCTTTAATTTTTTTGTAACAGATTTTACCTTTACATCGTTAATTGATTTTGATGGACGAACATAAGTTACGGCAAAAATAAAACCCGCCAATTCATCGCATGCAAAAAGTGTTTTTGCTAATAATGTAGTTCTAGGAACACCGGTATAATCTGCATGTCCCATTATTGCATTTAAAATCTCGTCTTCATACCCATGTTCTTTAAGGATTTTATTGCCTTCAAATGGATGTTCTTCAGCAGTTGGATATTTTTCATAATCAAAATCGTGCAAAAGTCCTGTGACGCCCCATTTATCTTCATCTTCATTAAAATTTTGTGCATATTTACGCATTGCTTGTTCCACAGCATAGGCATGTCTTAATAATGAATCAGATTTTGTGTATTCTTTTAAGAGTTTCAATGCTTCTTGTCGATCATATTTACTCATTTTTACATCCCAAAAACAAATAGCTCCAGTACAATACCAGAGCCATTTGTTTTATTATAGTTATTCTATCCTTGAATCATATCCAGAACCAAACGGACAGCTACACCTGATGCGCCTTTTTTATATGTTAATGAACCTTCTTTATTATTGTATGCTGTTCCGGCAATATCAAAATGTACCCATGGAATTCCTTCTTCAACGAATTCCTTTAAGAATGCGCCTGCAGCGATGGATCCAGCCTCTCGAGGGGCACCTACATTTTTAATATCCGCAATTTCTGATTTAATTTGTTCACAATATTCGTCCCAAAGTGGAAATTCCCAAACTTTTTCTCCGGTCTTTTTTGAACTAGCTTTCACTCTTTTTACTAATTTTTCATCTGTACCCATAACACCCGTAGCAATGTGACCTAAAGCAATAACCACAGCACCGGTTAATGTTGCAAAATCCAACATATATTGTGGTTTGTAATGTTTACTAACATATGCTAAAGCATCAGCTAATATTAATCGACCTTCGGCGTCAGTATTCAGCACTTCGATAGTTTTTCCATTGTACGCCGTCAGGATATCACCTGGTTTATATGCTTTTGCACCAGATAGATTTTCAGTAGCCGGAATTGCAGCAACTATATTAACCTTAGGCTTTAATTGAGCAACAGCTTTCATAACCCCAAGCACAACTCCTCCACCACACATGTCAAATTTCATTTCATCCATACTCGCAGACGGTTTAATTGATATACCTCCGCTATCAAAAGTTAAACCTTTACCCACAAGACCAATTGGTTTTTCGTTGGATTTGCCACCATTATATTCCAATAAAATAAACTTTGGAGGTTCCGCCGTGCCTAAGGCAACTCCTGCAAATGCTCCCATTCCCATTTTTGTAAATTTATCACGGTCAAACACAGTGAGTTTCATGTTGCCTTCCGAGGCGATTTCTTTCGCCAATTTGGCTAATTTAGTCGGCGTAGTTACGTTCCCTGGATGATTTTGTACATCTCTGGCAAAACAAACAGATGAAGCAATAATTGATCCTTTGTCTACTGCATTTGAATTTGCATCAAGAACCATAGCGCTGCTAACCTCAAAAAGTTCCTTGTCTTGAGTTTTGTAAGTGATAAACTGGTAGCTCCCCAAAATAATTCCTTCTGCTAGTGCCTGACTAAATGAAGCTTCCTTTCCACCTCCAAACAATTCCATTGATACTGTTTTCAATTTTTTTGAAATTGCAGTTTTTAATACTGTTCCACCGGCCAGTCTTTCAGCTTCCTCATCAAATTTCTTTTTATCTCCTAATCCAAGAACTAAAATCTTTTTCTTTTTACCGTATAAAAGTGATGTCTCACCCTTTTTACCTTTTATATCGCCATTTGTAATTGCAACTGAAATTTGTCCGTCTAAATATTTATCAGCTTCCTTACCAATTACTGATAGTTTTAAATCTTCAAACACACCAACGGCGAATAGATCTGTTTGAGTTTTAGAAAATGTAGATGTTGAATTCTTTACTGATTTTAAATATCCCATTATTTCCTCTATTTACTATTAATTATTAATTTTAAACAATAAAATATACTAATAATAATTTTATTCTCAATTTAAATAGAAAAGGCTCAGTAAAGAGCCTTTTCTATTCTTTTCATTATTTTCTATTTATTTACGATTTGAAACTAAAGCATCAACAATACCTGGATCCGCTAAAGTAGAGATATCACCAAGCGAATCTATTTCATTTTCAGCAATTTTACGCAAAATTCTTCGCATAATTTTTCCTGAACGTGTTTTTGGAAGTGCTGGAGTGAATTGAATTTTATCCGGTTTGGAATGAGGACCAATATCATTAACAACAGACTTTATAATACCTTTTTCAATTTCCTCACTTGGTTCAACATTTGCCATTAAAGTCACATAGGCATAAATACCCTGTCCTTTAATATCATGTGGATATCCAACGACGGCAGCTTCAGCTACGCCTTCAGCTTTACCAATAGCGCCTTCTACTTCAGCTGTACCGATGCGATGACCTGAGATGTTCAATACATCATCGACACGTCCTGTTATCCAGTAATATCCATCTTCATCACGACGTGCGCCATCACCGGTAAAATAATATCCAGGATACATGGCAAAATAAGTTAGTTTGAAACGCTCGTGATCACCATAGAGCGTACGCATCATTCCAGGCCAAGCAGCTTTGATTGCCAATAAACCGGATATGCCATTACCTTCCATCTCTTTACCCGCTTCGTTCAAAATTACGGGCTCAACTCCAAAAAACGGTAATGTTGCGGAACCCGGTTTTAATGGAGTAGCACCCGGTAGTGGTGTAATTAAAATACCACCGGTTTCAGTTTGCCACCAAGTATCTACGATTTGACATTCACCTTTTCCAACAATATTATAATACCAATTCCATTCAGGTTCTTTGATTGGTTCGCCAACTGTACCAAGCAACTTTAAGCTGGATAAATCTTGTTTAGTTACCCAATCATTTCCTTCGCGCATTAATGCACGCAAAGCCGTTGGTGCAGTGTAAAATATATTGATATTATGTTTATCAACTATTTGCCAAAATCGTCCAAAATCAGGAAAGTTTGGAACGCCTTCGAACATAACTGTGGTAGCACGATTAGCCAGCGGACCATATACAATGTAAGAGTGTCCGGTTACCCAACCGATATCTGCTGTACACCAGTAAATATCACCCTCGTGATAGTCAAATACTAATTCATGCGTATAGGAAGCATATACTAAATATCCACCAGTTGTGTGCAGAACACCCTTCGGTTTACCGGTTGAACCGGATGTATAAAGAATAAATAACGGATCTTCCGCATCCATTTCTTCCGGAGGACAATTATTGGAAACTTTTGCCATTTCGTCATGCCACCAAAGATCGCGACCTGATTCCATCGATACTTCTTCACCGGTACGTTTTACAACGAATACATGCTCGATTGATGGGGTTTCGCTTACAGCTCTATCCGCATTTGCTTTCATTGGAATATTTAATTTTGTTCCGCGAACTCCGGTATCTTGCGTAATCAGTGCTTTACATGCTGAATCATTGATCCTATCACGTAGTGCATCTGATGAGAAAGCACCGAAAACAATTGAATGAACCGCACCAATACGTGCACAAGCTAACATTGCAATAGTAAGTTCAGGAATCATTTGCATGTATATACATACTCTATCACCTTTTTCAATACCATTAGCTTTTAATACATTTGCAAATTTGGATACTTCATTTGTTAATTCACTATAGGTGAATTTTTTATCTTCTGCAGGATTGTTACCTTCCCAAATCAATGCTGTTTGATCACCGTGTCCGGCTTCAACATGACGGTCTAAACAATTATAGGCTACATTTAGTTTTCCGTTCTCAAAGAATTTGATATTTCCTTCAACAAAGTCAAATGAACGTACTTTATCCCACTTCTTTGTCCATGTAATCCGTTCAGCAATTCCAGCCCAAAATTCATCCGGGCTATTAATAGATTTATCATACAATTTCTGATACTGATCAAGATCAGAAATCCAAGCATTTTTGGATGATTTGATACTTGGTTTATATACTTTTACAGTCACTTATTCCTCCGAATATTTTTTAAATTGTTAGTTATTGTTGTTAAGATGAAATTTTTTAATATTAATTAATCTATTAATTTACAGTGCATGATCATTGACTACAAGGAAAACGGACTCAGACGTCCGATTATTTTAATAATAAAAAAAGGAGTGAACAATTCACTCCTTTTTCATTTACATTTATTTATTAGGTTATTTAGCTAAATACTCTTTCGCCATCTTTTCACCTTCTTCAATATCAACTTTCATAAGTAGGAAACCTCCAATAATAAATAAAATCAAAATTGAAAGTATACCTAGTCTTACATTACCTGTAATTACTGTAATCGTACCAAGCATAAATGGTCCAATAACTGCAGCAAATTTTCCTAGCATATTATAAAATCCAAAGAATTCTGCTGATTTTTCTTTTGGTATTAATCTTGTATATAAACTCCGACTTAGCGCTTGAATACCGCCTTGGAATAGTCCTATCATACCTGCTAGTATAAAGAAATGCCAAGTCTGAGTCATAAAGTAACCTAAAAACGTTATAACTCCATAACCAATAATTCCAGTCATAATAGCTTTCTTAATACCAACCTTATTTGAATATTTTGAAAATAATAATGTACACGGGAAGGCAATAAATTGTACCATCAAGAGCGCAATTATCAAGGCGCTATCGTCAAATCCAAGTGTTACACCAATATCAACTGCCATTCTTACAATTGTATCAACTCCGTCAATGTAGAACCAATAAGCAAATAGAAATATTCCAACTACTTTAAGATGTTTAATATCTCGAATTGTTCCTACAAGTTGTTTCCAACCTAAACTCACAGATTTTAAAATTCCGACTTTTTTATGTATCTTTGGCTCCTCTACCCATAAAAAGATAGGGATAGAAAAGACCGCCCACCAAATTGCCACAGAAACGAATGATAATTTAATCGCAGTTGCGCCATCGGCGATACCAAACATTTCGGGCATTTGATACATTAATACATTGACTAAAAATAAAATTCCTCCTCCTAAATATCCTAAACCAAATCCAAGCGATGATACATAATCTACCTTCTTTTTAGAAGCCACTCCTGGTAATAATGAATCATAAAATATATTTCCACCCGAAAATCCAACAGTTGCCAAAATATAAAATAGGATAGCTATCTGCCACTGCCCTTGTGCAACCATCCATAAACCACCGGTCATGATAATTCCAAGGAATGCAAATGTAAATAAGAATTTCTTTTTAGTTGTTCCGCGATCAGCAATAGCGCCCAAGAAAGGAGCAATTGCAGCAACTAAGATTGATGCTATTGAATTTGCTAGTCCAAGATAATAGGTACTTTGTGTCAGGTTTTCAGGATCAGCCCAATATTTTTTAAAGAAAATCGGGAAAAACCCAGCCATTACTGTTGTTGCAAATGCTGAATTTGCCCAATCATACAACGCCCAACTGCGATATGCTTTTTTAGTATCAATCATAAATCCTCCGGCTTGGTTCAAATGATTCAAATATAATTAAGTTAATTTAATGCCAATTTCGAAAAATTCAAGATTAAATAAATGATGGAAATTGTAATTTTATTTTGAGGATCAGAAACTAAGAAATAAAATGTGGAGTCAGACGGTATCGAAACGATGACCTTTGGGTATGAGACCAACTAACGGTCAACAATATCAGTACTTACAGGTTAGTATAGCTATATTGTAAGAGAACTGCCAATGAAAGGGACACTTTTAATGGTGTCCCTTTCTAATTCTAAACCGAATGCTGCCGTGTGAAGACAGTGTTCTGGGAGGAACAATTTTGAAAGTGCGTTTTAAATGTGCTACACTATTGTACACTTGTGTCTACAATGGCAATTTATAGTTCAGTTTTTACACTATTTTTATAATTTTATCACTAATTAACTCTTTTTTGGTTTTCCCCTTTTTGGCTCTTTTTTCTCAAAACGTTGAAAAATATAATAACCACCACTAATTAAGAATAGTAAGGAAAAGAATACTGACAATGGTCTTGACATGAAAGCAAATACGAATACGAGTAAAATTAGAATTAATGGTAATGCAGGTGATTCTGTATATTTCTTTATATCAATTTCTTGTTTTTTAAATTTATACAAAAATGGATTTAGTTTTTTTGTAATCCTTTTCCAGAATACTAATAACTTTTTACGATTATGGTAGATTATCCAAATAACAAAAATTAATATTAACCATTTCAGTAAAAGAATTGTCCACATACGCGTATATAGAACACTGAATTCTAGTGGATCTGTTGGATTTATAATAGTCCGTGCAAATCGATATATTTGTCCACTGATGGGTACTTCAATTTGAATTGGCAACAATCCTGCACCAGATATACCGGAAGGTGGAGTGTAAGCATCACCAGCAAGTCCTTCTAACCGCCCACCGAACTGAATTTCAGCATCCACCTGTTGAGACATTTCCTCTGATTCTAAAGGAACGTTTCTGAATTTACTACTATAATTTTTTTCTTTGTAGTAATCTATTATATTGTCAGAGCCAAATTCATTCAATTTATCTATTTCGGACATACTTCTTCTGCTGTATTCTCTCTGCCCTCCGGTTAAGATATTCCATCCTCGAATTATCTCTTCTTTCTCTAAACTGCTCTTGAAATGTATAAAAGAATAGTCGTTTGGAAGGTATACTGACCAAATTAGTTGACTTGTTAATAAATCAACGCTCGGAAGTTGCGATGCTTTTGAGCCAAAAATGGTAAATTCATCTTCAGTTAAAGCATAGATAATTTCTACAGGAAATGTATCTAATTTATTATTTTCTGATGTTGAACGAATAAGTGGTATTAAAAGCTGTCCTTCAGAATTTATGGATGATTCAACAGGATTTTTATTGACAAACACACTCCATACGTCTGCATTGTCCGGCAAATTAACGGCTAATAATTGTTTTGCGCTATTTCTTATCTGATAGGCTATTCGATGTACTACTTTTCCATCTTCAGTAAATAGTGTTACGATATTTGCCATATTAATAGTAGCTACCGGCACACCAATTTTTTCATGTTTTTTAACTTCTAATACCATATTAAACGGATGTTTCAGATATTTAAAACCCATAATCAACGGCTTCACCGATTTATTAATAAGCGATTGTGGTAATTTTTGTATGGCGACTTTTTCCAATCCTTCGCTCTCGGCTAAAATAACTTCTGCGCTGGTGTTTAATTCAATACCAATAAATCCAGTTTCTCGTACTGTGTCAACTGTCCGGATACTACTAAAAGGTATGGCGAGACCGGCTTCAGTACTTGATGTTTCTGTAGTTATGGTTATTTTTACATTCCCTTTTTGACTGTAAGTAAATGGAATATTTAATAATTTTTTCCCTTCTTTTTGAGATTCTTGCCATTCACCAACACCTTCTCCGCTTACAGTCAAAATATTTAGTTCTTCCGGGATCACAATTTGTACAGCATCAACCTGACTGTGCAATATGTTGTAGAAGATGTCAGAGGTCACTTTTATTAAATCATCTTCAATCGCGATTAAGTGGTTTATTTCACTGTAAAGTTTCGGTTGTATTCTTTCTGCTAATTCAACTTTCTTCCGCCAGCGTACGCTTATTGCTTGTCCTGGAGAAATCACTGCTGAAATTTTTGTTGAATTTCCCCTAATATCTGTTTGTATTAATTGCGCCTGTGGTATCTCCACATCAATATCTTTTAGTGGTAGTTCAAGATTTAGAAGTGTGATTGGTATTTTTTGAATGGCTAAGTCAATTTTATTAGGACCCTTATCAGGAGCTGATTTTACAGAAAAAGTGACTTTAACTTCATATTCACCTTCTTTAGATAAAAGAACATTATGATAACCATTTTCAGAGATCACTAATGCCTTGCCATTATTCACTTTTACTTCTGAAATAGCAATGTTTGTTGGAAGGATAGGAATTTTTATATAAGCATCCTTTTTTAAAACATGTACATTAAAAGTACCAGCAAAATGTGTATATGCGTTACCCATTTTCCCTGAATAAATAACTTTTGTGATAATGTAGTTAAATGGAGAGACAATGCCATCGCCTGATGGCTGTTTCATCTGATTGACTAAATTTTGAAAAGCATCTCGAGATAAAACAACATTCCCATTAATAACTGTATGTTTTGGAGCTGTTTTTATTCCCGTTTGTATGAGAAGTTTTTGGAATGTTTCCAATGAAATAGTTATTTCATTCTTGTCAAGATTTAATAGTTGCTTGAATTCTTCCCAAGGAACAGTTAATTCGCCGGTTCTATCAATAACATCTTGAGCTAATAAACCACTACACAAAAGGAGTAAAATTGAAATAATATTAATAGTTCTTCTTTTCATTGTTTTATCCTCCTTTAGGACAGTTAATATTAGTTATTTTTAAACAAAATATTCAGTTAGAATGTTCCACTTTCTTATTGCAAAACAATTAAATACAATTCCCCGTCGTGAAACGAGGTTTATACAGGGTGGGCTATTGCAGGCTCAAACTACGGACCTCTGCTGTGTGAAGACAGTGTTAATTTTAGTTTTGTCGATTATAAATCCTAATTTTCAACCCATTGTATCCACATAAAGCGCATCAACAATGGCTAAAATTTCTCTATTTTTCTCTACAAAAGATTTCAAACCAATATTTGCTTGGAATATGTTTTGTTTTCTCATCATCACAGCTGGAGTCGATATTTATAAAAATATTACAGAAATAGTCCCCTTTTTCGTAAGCAAATGATGTACTGCCATGCCCATCAGCCTGATACTTCGCAATATATTTCCAACCACTTGAGGAAAACATCTCGTCTATTTTTTCAAAGGGATCTATTCCTTTTTCCAGATCACTTTTACCCTTTAGACAAAATATAAAATACTTTCCTTCAGTAATATTATCTGTTATTTTGATATGACTTATGTTGACTTCCGTATGTAAGGTTTTACTTACATTTAAACGTAATTCATCAATCCAATTCGGAAATTTTGTATTTTCTACAGTTTTGCATGAGAATAAAATCAAGAGGAGGATATTCAGGATTAATATTTTTCTCATAGTTTTAATTCCTAAAAAGTTATAATTGAACCCAAATCAAATTTCTTGCAGTTAGCTTGATACATTTCTTTGAATATATATCTGCATTAGTCTCCTACAGCAGATTGTTACGGATTTCGTTGGTTTACCGCAGATGAATAGTAGCTCTAAATAGTGTTATCCTTCAATATTTTTCAATTAAGTATATATGGTGGAATATCGAAGCAGTAGGGTTGGTAATACAAAGAACGGTCAACAATATCAGCACTTACAGGTTAGTGTAGCCATAGTGTAATAAAAATGCCTTTGAAACAAAAGAAAAACCGCCTCTTAAATGGGGCGGTTTTTCTTATTACTTCCCTAATACCATCTTTCTTGTCTATATAGCTTCCCGCTATCGATAGATCAATTATTATGCTGTGTCTATCTACCGGTTTAACAGGTAGTTCACTTTCAGCATGATCACATCATTTCTATTCGTGTCAAATAATTTTTTTGTATCTCTGTTGAATTCAAATTTACCCAGGGGTTCATAATTCGTGAATCCGGTCGACCAAACTAGGTAAATGGATGAACCACCTTTATACTCCCAGCGCAATACCAGATTTGAGCGATACTGTTTGTAGTTAAAATCATTATAGCCACCAATTGTTGGAAATTCTATAGAATCATCGGCACCATAATTAATTGTGTAAACCGAACCGGTAGAAGTTATTTCGTGATCCTGAATCTCTTTGAAGCGTTTGTTCAAATCACGAGTCTTAAAATCCACCATCTCTTTATAATCACGGTAGTTACCTGCTGTGAGATAAAGCTGTCCATAGTACTGAAAGGTGAGGTTTTTCGTCATAGTGTATTCCAGCCGCATTGTAGGTACAATATTCTTTTGGTCAAACCCGCTGAAGAAATAATGCGGTTCACCCTGCGAATCCTCACCACTGCCAACCCACACCCAAGTGTCCGAATAATCCATCAAATCAACAGATAAAGCCAGGATAAGATTCCGTTTGTAGCGAAATTCCACTTCGGGTGTCAGCATTAACTGTAATACATCTTCATTATTAATAAAAAAGGATGGTTGCAATCCTAATACCAGACTCTTCCTCTCATCTGTTCTAATGTTTAAACCACCATTCATAAAATTAAAACCTGCAACTGACGGTCCGCCTCGAAGATAATCGGGGAGCATAGCCATATGACCAAACGTATTGAACACATTAAAAAACCAGTTATTTTTCAAGGTTGAACTAAAGTCCAAGGTTGTATTGGTATTTTTAAACTCCCTCCCATATGTGAAATTGAGATTTTGATGGAGATTGACATGGTAATCGCGAAATATTGACTTAGGTTCCCAATTATTGTAGCTCATATTAAAATATGTATTCACATTATCAACCTGTCCAAGAAATCCTATATCGTTTACTTCCAAACCGGGGCTGCGCCCTATTACACCTATGGCACCTTGCCAATTACCTTTGATCTTTTGCAAATACAACTTTAAAAAATGTCCACTCAGCGATGTGGCTGAGGAATCCACCTCTAGATGATCTGCATCAGGTCTCTGAAAATAGCGAACAGAACTGGTCTGGGTGCGTAATATTGCATCGGAACTGCCAGTAACATGACTTACGGCAAATGCACTTGACAGACGATAGTTGCGATCAGCAAATTCAGTATTCAGATCAATTCCATATGTGTATGCAGAATTGTGTAGCCAGTCCAATCCGGTTTTATTAAGGCGACGATTAACGGCAGTAACAATCCCACCAATGATAGTACGGCCTTCATTGTAATCCTGACGCATCCGGGAGACAAAATAATTTGTGAGTGGTTCGATGGTCTGTTTAGTATTCGAATCAGCGTCATAATGAATTACAGCTTGTTCTTCAGATGTTGTCACATTAAGGAGACCTATGGTCATTCCACCTTCCGTTTTTCCAGTGATCTTTCCAGCTCCAATAATACTTGTTTGATCAGGAGCATCAATTGAAACGGGAATACCATTAGGCTGAGCATATCCCTGCGGATTTCTACCGATTCGCCTGGAATAGAATAAATTGTTCATGGCGCCACCGAAGCCAAGACTGTACTGTAAAATATTGGCACCTTCCATGAATAATGGCCGTTTCTCACTGAAATAGGATTCATTTGCCGTCAGATTGTATTCACCGGGGTCTGCTTCGACCTGTCCAAAATCCGGATTAATGGAGCCATTCAATGTCAGTCCATTTAAAAAAGAATAGCGAAAATCAGCACCTAATACAAGATCATTGTCAAATTGCTCAGGATGGATAGCGGTTATGAGATCTTTCGAGGCAGCTGTCTGGTTAACTATGTAGGGCGAAAAATAAAATGGGTGTGCCGACTTGATATTGGAAAATCCATTCATCTCTCCATAGTTGGATACAAATCCAGCATCTTCCTGAGACCAGTAGCTCCAAACCGACTCCTCATTATTATTCCGTGGGAATTCCCGTCGTATCTGCAAACCCCAGTTCATATTTTCCTCGCTTGAAAAACGAAGCTCCCTAAAAGGGATGCTAAATTCGGCCGTCCAGCCTTCACCGTCAATATTCACTTCACCGTCCCATACACCATCCCAGGTGTCGTCCGATTCCACATCATCAGAGCGAACCAGGTCGTGTTGAACGCCAGCAGCGTTCAGCCCAAATTCAAAGGCAGTTCGGTTGTCGTTAAAACTGTCAATTGAAACATAAAGCCAGTCCGAAATAGTGTACTCGTCTTTTCGGGTTAAGTTGCCGATAATCTGATCAGGTTCGTTATCATATGCTCGGATACCAACGTATAAATTTTCGTTATCGTAGAGAATTTTAAAGGTTGTATTGAAAGAGGGTTCAACACCGTCCATGGGGCTCCGACTGATAAAGTTTGTGCCTGTCGGTGCGGAATGCCAGACGGGTTCATCTAATAAACCGTCGATCTTCAAGTTATCATCGTTAAGCCGGACCACCTGGATCGATGGTTTTTCTCGAGTTGAATCAATATCTGTATTAGCAAAGGTAAAAACTACAGGAAGAATTAGTGCGATAATAAAGAAAGTATTTTTCATTTAGATCTCCATTTAATCATTACTTTGACACATAACAGCGATTTTTGTTGTCAAATAGTTTCTTTTTATGAGCAAAGTGTACTAGTTATCCATCAGAAGTGGATTAAACCAATTTATCACCTTATCTTGGTATTCTATTGGTAAAGTATGTCCGCTATCATACCATTGTATTTTTTTTTCTGAACTTTTAATAAGATCAAAAAAATATTCTACATCTTCTTTAATAAGATTTGAATCATCCAATCCTAACTGAAGTATTAGCGGTTGACTAATACCATGAATGTAGTTGTATTTTCGAAGAATTCTATAGTCCCAGTTGTAACTATTCCTACCAATCGGTAGACCTGATAAAGATATTATTTTTATTCTTTTTTCAACTGAAGACAATATTAACGCAACAACTGAACCAAAACTGAATCCATCCACACCTACTCTATTGATATCAATCTCTGATCTCGTCGATAAATAATCTAATGCTCTACGATAATCGATAACTGTTTGAAAAATCATATCTCGTTCACGATTATACCACTGTTTATCAACGATATATTTATATGCTAATTCAAAATCATTATTATATAGTCGTTCACCACTATGCTGAGCGTCGAGTGATAATACAGCATACCCCTTAGCAATAAATTTTTGTACTATCTGCCCAGTATAGTTATTATTTTGCCACCCCCAATCCTTTGAGCCGCCTCCACCATGACAAAATATTACTAAAGGAAGTGGTTTAGACGCATTATTAGGGATGGCTAAATATCCAGGAACTCGTTCATCATGAATACTTGTGAACACAATCTTTTCTCTTGTATGATTTTCAAAATCGTATGAATCTACAATTCGTACGTTATGTGGAATACTAACGTCATAATCTAACATATATTTTATTATTGAAAATTCTTCTTTGCTAAATGGCACTAAAATGTCTGAATTACTCTGACTAAATGCATTAGAAATAAGAAGTAGATAAAAACAAATAACGACAACAATTGAATTTTTCACTTGATTCTTCCTTATTATCAAATATTGAATAATTATAAAAAATAAATTGCAAGGTACTCTCATAATAATCATTTATAATTTTAATTTTATCGGTTTAAATCTAGAAGTATATAATTGGATGCAAAAGTTTATTTAGGCATAAGGTAAATAGAATCGGTAAGCGATAGTATTTTAATCAATCCTTTTAAATTAATGTAATAAAACAATGCAATAGGGTTATGAGTCCAATGAAGTAGCCTATATATCAGGCATTTACAGAATATTGCAGGGACAGTGAAGGGATACTGCCTTAAAAAGTGAAAAGCCACTTCATTTAGAGGTGGCTTTTCATTTTACTAATTGTTAAATGCTACTATTTCATCAACAACATTTTCTTACTACTACTGTAGGTTCCAGCTTTCAGATGATAAATGTATATACCGCCACTGACAATTTGTCCATAATTATCTCTACCATTCCAATTAACTGATTTGAAACCAGCAGTTTCGAAACCGGTTATCAATTCACGGACTTTACGTCCACTAATATCATAAATCGTAATTACTACATTAGACGGTTCCGGTAATTGATAGTTTATAGTAGTTATCGGATTGAACGGATTTGGATAGTTTTGATTCAATGCAAAATCATTAGGAATTGCATTAATGTCAGAAACATTTTCAGTACCCGAATTGTCCAGAATCTTACCTAGCCCATCTTGTGTTTCACAATCACTTAATACCTCATAAACTGTTCCATCATCAATCGCTGTATCTTTCTTATCATGAGGAACACCTATTTGATAGGTACCATATCCAATATATCCATTTGCATTTTCAACCGCTAGATATACAGTATACACTCTACCATTTCCAGTGCCCTCGCGTTCTGCTCTCAATTTAACGGTCTGGCAATCAACTATTACAATATCATCAACAGTTTTACCATCACCATTGCCGTCAGCATCATCTGGTTCATCACTAGTAACCTTCTGAATATAGACTGATTCAATTGGCAGATCTTCACCATCTTCTTTCACAGCACTAACAATGTCCGATATTTCAAATGTGGTATACTTATGATTCACCGGCCACAGATTGATGGGATCGTTAAATATGATCTCAGGTGGTGTTGCATCAACAAAAAGAACTAAACCATCATGATCAGAGGATCTTAATGCGGTTCCACCATCATTGATATGTATTACAGCTGCATCTGAATTACCTCTACCATAGGCAAAACCAGTAATTGCAGGATTAAGACCTATTGATGTTAATGCATGATCTAATACTTGAGCATTACCTTGATATACAAATGAATATCTATCTTCAGATAGCAATCCCAGTACCTGGTTTGTAAGATTCGGTTCGACAAGGTCTGCTCCACTTAATACACTTTCAGTAGGATCAAAGTCCCCTGCAATGTGTCCAACCGCGTCAACATATCCATCAGTAAACTCAAACGCATTGAAATCACCTGTTACTACAAGATGAACTTCAGGATCTGCGTCTTGCAGCGCTTGTACCTTTTCAGCAATTGATTGTGCTTGTGTTAATCTCTTGGTTTGTACTCTAAGAGTTTCAATGTCATTTAAAGAACGGTTATGTACCGCCATTACAGCTATTGAATAGAAAGTTGTTGGACCAACAATAAAGCTACCTTCAAGTAAGAGTGGCGGACGATCATGCAGAATGTCTACACTTGAATCCGAAGGATCAACGTAAGTCTCAGTCGCACCTAGCTGTGTTACAGCATCAACCTGTACTCTGTCACTTCTAACAAGGAATCCAACATCAATACCACCAATATCATTGCCTTCTTCTAAAAATGCATTATACATCACCGATCCATCATCTAACAAAATCTTTGCAGCTAAGTCTTCCAAAGCTCCAAGATTCTCGACTTCTTGCACTGCAAGAATATCCGGTGCGTTCAATATATTTCGGATATACATAGAAAATTTTGATAAACGAGTTGCATAATCTGATTCAGATTGAAATAATCTATATAAATTGAGGGAACCAACTGTATATTCACCTTCCGCTTTATCAGGGACAGCAACAGGTAGGGTTGACTCATCAACAGTTAACTCGAATGGCCAAAATTCATATCCACCATATTCATAACCTAATACTCCTTTTGATTCAAATGAGGATCCAGCAGGAATTGTCAAATTTGGTAAACCCAGCTTATTCGGATCGAGTTCAAATACTTCTGGATTTACGTCCCAGACCGGTATTGTAGGAACTCCGTTACCAGGATATTCTAGACCTGGTTCTCTATAAGTCCTCTCTGACCCGGCAACAATATATATCTCTGCTATCGGATCTGATCCAAAATACTGATTTGACCCTGTAACGGTTCCATCCTCTATTGTTATCAACATACTCTCGAATCTTTCAAATTCGATAAGTGATACCGGCTGATTTGGTGAAGGAAGAAGTCCATCAAACACTACGGGAGCAGGAAGAACTGCAGTTCCAACTACTGTTATTGTAGCATCTTGTATTTCGGTAAAATCATAGTATTCTTTGATTTTACCAGTAACATTTACAAGATCACCTACACTTATAGTTGGTGCACTTCCTGTGTAAACAATTATTCCATCTGAAGTACTAATATCAGAATCACTTCTCTCTGTAGGTGTTTGAATAAAGAAACCATCACTGCTAATAGCTGTTACAACATTATTCTCAGTTGTAATTATTTGTCCATCATAAGGACTTAATAAACCACTTCCCTGTATCTCATAGATTTCTAATAATTGTGGTGGAGAGTTGCATGTACCAAATGTAGCAGTTATCGGACCACTCCATGTAAAATCTTCATAAACTGTTCCAATACCGGATAGTTGCAATGATTCACCTAATGCTCCGGGTTCAGAAACATTAATATCAATACTGGTCATACCTGTGGCTGTACCATCTCCTGCTGTAAAACTTCCTTCATAACTTAAGAATTGGATAACACTATTCGATGAATTAATCAAAGCTATTCCATCAGGAGCACCATTTTGCAGACCTGTAGCAGCAAAAGATAAAACACCATATCCACCACATAAATCAGGAATTGTACCTGATAATGCTATTGTATTATACCTTAAACCAGTAGATCCATTGTATAATTCTAAATTCCAACTAGTAAGATCAATACCAGCGGGACCTGCTATTTCAATTGCCTCACCTGCATCGGTACCAGTATTATCATAGTGGATTTCATTGATGTATATTTTTGTACCAAAAGTTTGTCCATAGTTGCAGCTACCAAAAGTATTTGCAATAGGACCAGTCCAAGTGAAATCCCCATATTCTGCTCCACTACCAGATAATTGTAATGATTCACCTAATGCTCCGGGTTCAGAAACATTAATATCAATACTGGTCATTCCAACCGCGGGGCCATTTGCAGCAATAAAACTTCCTTCATAACTCAAAAACTGAACTACTATACTTGAATTAACTAATGCAATTCCATCTGGGGAACCATTTTGTATTCCTGAAATAGAAAATGATAATGTACCGTATCCTCCGCACAAATCAGGAATTGTACCTGATAATGCTGTAGTGTTATAAACATTACGTTGGGTGGCACTTCCATTATATAATACTAAATCCCAACCTGATAAGTTAGTCCCGGCCGGACCGGCTATTTCAACAGCCTCACCTGCATCGGTACCAGTATTATCATAGTGGATCTCATTGATAAATACACTTGTTTGAGGGAAAGATGTTGTAAAAGAAATTTCCAAATCACTTACCATATAATCTGGTGGATCATTTCCATCAACATCATTTACATTTGACGCAACAATTGTAACAGTTATTGCCTCACCTAAATTAAAATCAGTATCAGGATTCAATGTGTATATAAAAGGTCCTCCAGAAACAGCTGCAGTGTGAGCACCACTTGTTGAACCTGATATACTATACCAATTTCCAGTAACCGTCACTGCCTCGCTAAAATTAACTATAATTTCTGAATCTATCGGAATATCTGCGCTACTGTTACTTGGTGTGACTGACGAAACAGTTGGGGCACCATCTGCTCCAAATGATTGTCCTGTATTGCAAGCACCAAAAGTATGTGCAATAGGACCAGTCCAAGTGAAATCCCCATATACTGTTCCACTACCAGATAATTGTAATGAAAATCCTGTTGGTGTTGAACTACCTTCAGCTATTCCAATATCTGTACTTGTCATTCCAACCGCGGGGCCATTTGCAGCAATAAAACTTCCTTCATAACTCAAAA
>JBHPEE010000009.1:0-38962 GCA_042577295.1 Fidelibacterota bacterium
GAGCAATTGTAAGTAAAAATATGGCTACTGTTAATAGGATAATAAGAAAAATTTATAGCGATAAGACTGAAACTGACCTCATCGCTTTTGAGGAGATGGATGTAGACGTAATTGAATTACAACCTCAACCCGGAAGTAAAGTCATTCAAAAACCGCTTGAAGAAATTGATTTCCCAAGTGATAGTATTGTTGGAGTTATTAACCATCATGGTAATTTGAGTATTGCTCGAGGTAATTCAATTATTACAGAGGAAGATACTGTATTGGTATTTGCTAAAACAAAAGTAATACCAAAAATCCGAAGTTTATTTGGTCTTAAATGAATAAAAAGACAATCCTTAACATCCTGGGCGCTCAAATTGTAATATTGAGTATCGCTTTATTAATACCGGCTTTCATATCGCTAGCGTACAGAGAAAATGATTTCAGAGGATTTTTATTATCGGCCGGCATTGCTTTTATTATAGGTATTCCCTTATGGTATTTTACACGAAAGAGCAAAACTCTCTCCACTAAAGATGGATTTCTAATTGTTACAGCTGCATGGATAGTAACTGCAATAATTGGTGCCTTACCATTTTATCTTAGTGGTGCTATTCCAAATATAACTGACGCATTTTTCGAATCTATGTCAGGCGTTACAACAACAGGGGCAACAATTATTGGTAATCCGATAACACTTCCAAATCTTCCCAATGGTATTGAAAGCTTACCACATGGAATTCTATTTTGGAGGTCATTTATTCAGTGGATAGGCGGGATGGGGATTATTGTATTCACAATTGCGATTTTACCTTTACTGGGAATAGGTGGTGTACAAATGTTCAAAGCAGAAGTCCCTGGTCCGGTATCCGATAAATTGCGTCCTCGTGTAAAAGAAACAGCAAAAATATTATGGTTGGTTTATGTTGGATTTACAGTATTAGAAACACTATTACTCATAGGCGGTGGAATGACAGGATTCGAGGCAATATGTCATGCCTTTACAACAATGCCTACCGGAGGATTCTCAACTTCTAATGCAAGTATTGCCGGTTGGACTAGTTCAGCAATTCATTATATTGTAATATTTTTTATGTTGATGGCTGGGATAAATTTTTCACTCCACTTTAGAGCTATATCAGGAGATGTAAAAAGTTATTTTCGAGATTATGAATTCAAAATTTATATTGGTATTATACTTTTAGTAACCTTCGGAATATTTATTCTTATTAGTTTGAGTGATGGTGGATTTTCACACATAAAATTCAGGGATTCACTTTTCCAAACGGTTTCAATAATAACTACCACAGGTTATGGAACTTATGACTATGAATTGTGGAGTTATTTTATACAATTTACTCTTGTAGGATTAATGTTTCTTGGGGCTATGGGTGGATCTACTGGAGGTGGAATGAAACTTATTCGTGTATTTCTGATAATAAAACACGGACTGATGGAAACCCGTCGATTATTACATGCAAGAGCTATTATTCCGATTAGAATTGGTAATCGATATATTGATGAGAGTATAATTAGAAATACATTAGGATTTTTCCTTTTTTACATTGCTATATTCGCTCTTACTGCGGCATCCTTAACGGCGATGGGAATTGATATAACTTCGGCAATTGGTGCCGCTGCATCAGCAGTAGGTAATATTGGTCCGGCATTAGGTTCATTTGGACCTACAGATAATTATGCATTATTACCTGATATTGGAAAATGGATTTTATCATTTGCAATGTTATTAGGACGATTAGAAATATTCACTGTGCTAATTCTATTTAGTCGCACATATTGGAGATAACCTTTGGAGAATATTATGAATTTCATAAAAGTTGACATTAATAATTATATTGCTACAATTATAATTAATCGCCCCGAGGCGCTAAATGCGATGAATAAAATCGTGGTTGCCGAATTGAAACAAGCAATGGGAGATTGTATCGATAATGATAAAGTTGGAGTTATTGTCATCACAGGAACCGGTGAAAAAGCATTTGTTGCTGGTGCCGACATCAAATCAATGCAAAAAATGTCAGGAAGGGAAGCATTGGAATTCAGTCGCGAAGGTCAGGAAATGACAATGGTGATTGAAAATTCTCCTAAACCGGTGATAGCTGCTATAAACGGATTTGCTTTAGGTGGTGGTTGTGAAATTGCATTAGCTTGTGATATGCGTATCGCATCAGAAAATGCGAAATTTTCACAACCGGAAGTTGCGCTTGGTATCATTCCCGGTTGGGGAGGTACACAGCGGTTACCGCGTTTAATTGGAAAAGGTAGAGCTATTGAAATGATTGCCGGCGGTAAAATGATAGATGCCGACGAAGCTTTGCGGATTGGTTTAGTCAATCATGTCGTACTTCTATCGGAATTAACAGAAAAAGTAAATTTATTAGCAAAATCTATAATTAAAAATGGTCCGGCAGCGGTTGGAGCAGCACTTAATTGTATACATAAAGGATTCGATGAACCTTTAGAAAACGGACTTGATATTGAACTGAATGCATTTGCTGAATTATTTGAAACTGACGAACAACGCGAAGGAACAACAGCGTTTGTCGAAAAGAGAAAACCTAATTTTAGAAGTTAGTTCATGATTATATCATTCCTCTAATTAAATAATATTATGAGGTTAAGTTATACAACTTATCGTTTGAAATGTACGCATCCCTTTGGAATCTCGCGTAGTTCCTACGATTATTATGATAGAATTTTTATATATTTAGAGCAAGACGGATTCATCGGTAGAGGAGAAGCGGCTCCAACAGAGAGATATAATGAATCAATACCACAAATTCTAGAAATATTAAAAAATAAAATTACTCTCCCAAAAGACTCTACTGATATTAATGAATTAATCGAAATATTTGATCGATATACAAAAGATATAAAATCATTTCGTTCAGCATGTGTAAACGCTTTATATGATTGGTGGACTCAAAAAAACAACATTCCTCTACACGAATATTTTAATTATAGTCATACTGTTATCCAACCAACATCCTTTACAATTGCGATTGGCAATATTAATGAATTAGAACAAAAGGTCGAGGAAGCAAAAGCATACAAAATACTCAAAATTAAATTGGGAACCGAGCAAGATAAAGAAATTATATCTACTATAAGGAAATGCACTAATAAACCTATTCGTGTTGATGCTAACGAGGCATGGGATTTAGAAACTGCCATAATGATGGCGGAATGGCTTTCTAACCAAAATATTGAATTAATTGAACAGCCCTTACTTGCTGTTGATATTGGGAAAATGAGTGAGTTGAAAAATCATTCTCCAATATCATTAATCGCGGATGAAAATTGCCATACTTCCGCAGAAATTGAGAATCTTTTTAATAGATTTGACGGAATTAATATTAAATTGGCAAAATGCGGAGGCGTAGATGAAGCATCAAGAATGATAGAAACCGCAAATAGGTATAATTTAAAAATAATGCTTGGATGTATGGTTGAATCATCAATTGGTATTTCTGCCATGACTCAATTGGCATCGAAAGCAGATTATCTTGACTTAGATGGCAATTTGTTAATTGATAATGATCCATATAATGGTTTACAAATGGTCAATGGTAAACCAAGGTTGCCAAAAAATAACGGAATTGGTGTAAGTTTAAAAAATAATTATAATAATAAATTTCCGGATTTAAAATGAAAATATTAGGAATTGAACATATTGGGATCGCTGTAGATAATTTGGATAAATATGCTCCATTTTGGGAATTACTATTAAAAAATTGTGAGCTTAGTTCAGAAGAAGTAATAGAACAAAAAGTAATGACTAAAATATTTGATACAGGACGAGGGAAAATAGAGCTATTAGAAGCAATGTCTTCAGAATCTCCGATTGCAAAATTTATTGATAAACGAGGTGAAGGCGTACAACATATCTGTCTTCAGGTTGATGATATTAAACTAGCAATTGAGGAATTAATCGAATCCGGCGTTGATTTAATTGACAAAACTCCACGTGTTGGTGCAGAAGGATATTTGATTGCCTTTATACATCCTAGAAGTACAGGGAGAGTTTTGGTGGAACTAGCGGAAAAACCTGTCGATTGAAATTAATCTTCAATATAGCACTCATTCTTAATATCTTACTTGCTCAACCTGATTCCCGCTTTGAGGCATTTGATTGGGCTGTATATCGGCAAACAGAAGGAATTAATTCTATTACAGAAGGATATTATTATGCCTATTTTGCAACTGAAAATGCCGGGATATTGCGATTCCAATTATATCAAAATCGGTTTGAGGAACCGATAACTACTGCTCAGGGTATAAGGGATAATCAGATTCTTGCAGTGCATTTTGACCAAAATACTGGTATACTTTGGGCTGCATCAGAGAATTTTATTAATTACTCCTATAATGCTGAAGGGAATTGGTTTCACATCGATTTGGATGATACTGGTTTACATCGTGAAGCGTTAATACAACAAATTGGGTCGTCTAATAATTACATCTGGATTAATGCAGGAAGTACCTTTTTAAAATTAGATAAAGTTACCGGAATTGTGATGGGATTATTGCCACTACCTGATGAGGCTGATGTGATTTGGAGCAGCAAAAGAGAACGATTTTTGGAAATACCGAATGCTTTAAAAAATTATGTAGTAATGGACGGATGGATTATAAATAATAATCAGTTTATTGATCCGTTTGGTAAGATTGTTGAACCGACTACTTTTTATTTTGGTAAAAATAGCGATGTATATATTGGAATGGAGGATGGAACAATTTTTTTCGGTGATGTTCAAATGGAAACATTTTATCCATTTAGTTTTGGATTGAATAATGCGGATGTTACGGCATTTACAAAAAGTGATGATTTATGGATTACAGGACGTAATAATGTTAATACAAGAGGAATCACCCGACATAATATTCGTCAAAATTATTTTAGACATATCAATTTTGAAAATTCAATTAATTTTAGATCGCAACCTTTTTACTCCATTTTAGAAACGGATAAGGAAGTGTGGTTCGGTGGTAACTCTGCGATATCAATATATAATAAAAAGAAAGACTATTGGAGAGAAATAACTGAAGCCAATGGTATTCCTAATGGTAAAATTACATCATTGTCTGAAGATTCATCTGCAATTTGGGTAGGTACAACAAGAGGCTTGGTAAAAGTATCAATGATAAATAGGCGTGCCGAACAAATTAATCTTGAAAGATTGTTAAGAATGCGAAAAATAAATGACCTCAAAATTGTTGGAGATAATTTGTGGATTGCTACGGATAATTATTTACTTATATATGATCAAAAAAACAATTCATTAATTGATTTTAAAAGTTTTGGTAATACTAAGGACATCGAAGGAAGGAAAAATATTTTTACAAAATTTACTGATATATTTCAAAATGGTGATGAAATATATATTTCTACTCCTGTTGGAATATTAAAATACAATATTAAAGACGAAGATTGGAACGTGGTTGTGGAACCATCAGCTTATGATGGGAGTAAAGTAAATAATTTGGCAATAGAAAACGGATATTGTTTTATAGGAATTGATTATGGTATTTGGCAAATTAACATTGAGAATGGATATTCGCAATTATATAATTATCCATTTATTGGTTCAGTACAAGATATGTACATTCAAGGCAATACTTTATTGATTGGAAGTAATAAAGGTCTAATCAGATATTTATGGAAAAAATACTTATGAGTAAATTCAAAATAATTTTATTGTTTGGTTTGTTGTCAGTTTTCAATGGAAATACAGTTTTAGCGCAAAGACAACAACAAATTCCCAAGAAGAATATAGAAAAATTTTCATTATCTGCTTTTACACGAACTGTAAACGTTGGTGATTCTTTGGAAGTTTTATTTTATATGCAAATTCCAAATTCTACATTACAATATGTGAAATTGGATACAAGTTATATTGCTCGTTATGAAGCAATAATTGCATTACAAACAAATAAAGGTAAGCAAATAGGAAGAGAAGTCTGGCAAGATTCCGTCATTGTAAATGACTACAATTCTACTAATTCAATTTTGGATAATAGAACATTAATGATTTCATTCAAAATTCCAGCTGGAAAATACATAGTGGTTGCCAGTTTATTGGATCTCGATACAAAAAATAGCGGCGAAAATTCCATCAAAATGAATTTATCTGATTACAGTAAAAATCATTATTTACATGATCCGATATTATTAAATAAATCAGTTGAAAATTGGGGTTTCGGTGATAGTCTGATTCCCGCGATAGATAATTATACCTTTGATATTGATGAGGGATTGACTTTTTATCTTTCCGGGAAAGTTATACCAGGAAAATATACACTAAATACACAATTTTTAAATAAAGATGAAAAAGTTATATTTGAAAAATCAATAACTGATACATCGGTAACAGGGATATTTGTGCATACAGTAAATCTTCCGAAAGAAAATATCGAAGGAATTGGAATTAAAGTCAAAACTGAATTAGTACAAAGAAAATATTCTAAGGAAAAAACTAAAAATGTTTTAATACGCAAAACAGGAATATCGCATTTGATATCGAATCTTGATGAAGCATTACAGCAAATGCGATACATACTAAATTCAGAAGAGCGACGGGAAATAAAAAAAGTATCATCTAAAAAAGCAGAAGAGTTATTTAAAAGATTATGGAAAAGTCGTGACCCTTCACCCGATACTGCAATAAACGAACTCATGAATGAATATTATAAACGTGTCGCATATTCAAATATACACTTTGATAGTTTTATTGACGGTTGGGAAACTGATCGGGGCATGATATATATAATTTTTGGTCCTCCTGATGAAATTAATAGGTTTTTGATACAACAAAGATCAGAGCCATATGAAACTTGGCAATATTATAGGATCCAAGAATCATTTACTTTTGTCGGTGATAACTTTGGACATTATCGTTTAACAACGCCATTCCTTGGTTTTCAAAGATAGCTTTTTTTAATAAAATACATGAAAAGATTTTCGTACAGTAGTTTAGAGACATATAAGAAGTGTCCTGCCCAATTCAAAATCAGATATATTGATAATGTTCGGAAATCCGATGAAAGTATCGAAGCGTTCATGGGCAAAAGAGTACATGAAGCATTGGAATATTTATATAATGAAGTATTAGACGGGCGTATCCCTTTTTTCGATCATGTAGTGGAAAATTATAATTCCAATTGGCAGGATAAGTTGCATAACAGTATTGTTATTGTTAGGACAGATAACAATGCAGAGTATTATAAATACTTAGGTGAAGATTGCATTGCACGATACTATCGAAAAAATGCTCCATTTTTAGAACCAATAGTAGGTAATGAAATTGAATTAAATTTTAATATCGACGAGGATGATAAATATCAAATTAAAGGAATTATTGATAGATTGGATCACAATGGAAGAGGTAACTGGGAGATTCACGACTATAAATCAGGTAAGCACGTGCTGACTCAAAATCAAGCAGATAAGGATAATCAGTTAGCACTATATCAAATCGGATTGATCAGTAAGGACAAGAAGATTAAATCAGTAAAATTAGTTTGGCATTTTTTACAACAGGGAATAGTAGTTGAATCCGTTCGGACTAAAAAACAATTATTGGATTTATCTACTAGTATTAAAAAACAAATTGACAATATTCGTTCGAAAATTAGTAATGGGAGAGAGTTCCCTGCCAAGAAATCTATCTTATGTAATTGGTGTTATTACTGGGAAGAGTGTCCTGTACAAAGTGGTACAAATCCATTTATCAGATAAACTTGTTATTTAAAATAATTTCTATACATTATAATAAATAGAGCTTTCTAATTTTATATAATATTTATTCCTATTAAATTTGCACTTGTGATATTAAAATTATCTAAAGCCGAACTCTCTGAATTAAAAAAAGTACTTAATCCAAAAGCACTTAATAGTCTTACTAATATTGATATTGATGTACTTCACAATATTAGCAATCGTTTAGAAGATAGTGAATCTGTAAAATTATTTGTTGATGGTGCTGCGGATTTGCACACAAAAACAGCGGGAATTGGAGGTGTATTTTATCGCAATAGCGATGAACTATTTAGTTTTTCAGAATTTATTGGTAGTGCAACCAACAATGAAGCAGAATATAGTGCCCTAATCAAGGGACTAGAAGAATCACAAAAATTGAATATATTAAGTATTGATATCTTTGCAGATAGCGAGTTGATTGTAAAACAGATAAATGGTGAATATAAAGTAAAAAACGAACGTATGCAGACACTACATCATAAGGCAATTAGTCTATTTGATAAATTTAATTCATGGTCATTAACCCATATCCCGAGAGAGAAAAATTCAGTAGCTGATAAATTATCTAAAGAAGGTATGAGAGGAAAGAAATGAAGGCTCTAATAACTGCTGGAGGTCATGGTACAAGACTGCGTCCAATAACACATACTCAAAATAAACATCTAATACCTATTGCTAATAAATTGATGTTGGATTATGCATTAGAGTATGTCCGCGACGCAAATATTATTGATGTTGGTATAATTATAAATGCTGATGATAATTCAATTAAGTCTGAATTTGGGGACGGAAGTAGCAGGCATGTCAGGATTACCTATATTCCACAGGACGCACCGCTTGGACTAGCACATGTTGTAAAAATCTCAGAGAAATTTATAGGTAATGATCCATTTATTTTTTATTTAGGTGATAATATCTTGGTAGGAGGTGTAAGTAAATTTATTTCGGAATTCGAAAATGCTAGCTCTAATTGTCATCTTGCGCTAAGTAGAGTTCCAGATCCAAATCGTTTTGGCGTGGCAGAAATAAAAAATAATAAAATAATAGGAATTGAAGAAAAGCCCAATATCCCAAAAAGTAATTTTGCAGTTACCGGTATCTACTTATATGATAGTACTATTTTTGAAGCAGTAAATAATATTAAACCTTCGGCGAGGGGAGAATTAGAAATTTCTGATGCCCATCAATATTTATTGAATAAGGGATATCATATCAGTTATTCAGAGATTACCGGTTGGTGGAAAGACACCGGTAAACCCTCGGATTTACTTGAGGCTAATCGATTAGTACTTGATAATATAAAGGATAGAAGAGAATCAATTCTAACTAATTGTGAAATAAGTGGCAATATCCACTTAGGAAAAAATGTTAAAATATCAAATTCAAAACTTGAAGGACCGATAATTATTAATGATGATTCTATTATCGATAAAGCACATATTACGCATCACACTGCTATTGGGAAACGATGTGAAATCATTAATAGTAAAGTCGGATATTCTATTATAATGAGCGACAGTAAAATCCGTAATGTTGAATATAAAATTACGAATTCATTATTGGGTACTGATGTGCGAATAATTGGCAATCACATTTATCATTCAGCACATAGATTTATTTTGGGTGACCAAAGTAGAGTAGAAATTGCTTAAAAAATAAATAGGTTGTTTCTATATTATTGCTTATCAAAATAGATTTTATTTTAACTAAATTTAAAGTCTACATTTTAAAGAATAATTATAATTTTATACAACTTATATGAAAATGTTTGATAAAATATTTAATGCTTTTAATTGGGTATCAGGAGATATCGCAATCGACCTGGGAACAGCCAACACATTAATTTACCTTAGCGGACAAGGTATTGTAATCAACGAACCCTCGATTGTTGCACGATCTGTTCACGACAATAAGGTAATCGCAGTTGGTAATGATGCAAAAGCGATGATGGGGAAAACACATCGAGGAATAGAAACTGTACGACCTTTGCATGATGGCGTTATTGCTAATTTTAATATGACCGATGAAATGCTGCAAGGATTTATCCGAAAGATAAACCTTAACAGGTTAGCTAGACCCAAAATGGTTATCTGTGTGCCTTCAGGCGTAACAGAAGTAGAAAGAAGAGCAGTTAGAGATTCTGGCGAAAGGGCAAATGCTAGAGAAGTGTACCTAATTGAAGAACCTATGGCAGCAGCAATAGGAATTGGGTTAGAGATTGATAAACCAATCGGAAATATAATCGTTGATATTGGTGGCGGTACCACAGAGGTTGCTGTAATAGCGCTAAACGGAGTAGTCTCGAAAGAAACAATCAGAATTGCCGGTGATGAAATGGACGAATCAATTGTTCAATGGTTTAAAAATGAACATAAACTTGAAATCGGCATACCAACAGCTGAAGCTATTAAAAAAACTGTTGGATCGGCAATGAGAATGAAAGCTGAAACAATTTCTGTTAAAGGAAGAGACCTTATATCAGGCATCCCAAAAGTTGTCGATGTTTCATCGGATGAAATCCGACAGTCATTAAAAGATCCAGTAAATAGCATTGTTGAAGCTGTAAGGAGAGCGTTAGAACAAACTCCTCCTGAGTTATCATCTGATATTATCGACCGAGGAATTATTTTAACCGGTGGAGGATCTCTATTAAGAGGATTAGACCAAATTATACGAGAGAGGACAAAAGTTCCTGTAAACGTCGCTGAAAATGCTTTATTAGCAGTGGTACAAGGTACAGGGATTGTGCTTGAAAATTTAGATAAATATGAGGCTGTATTAATGTAAATGCTTGTTAAACTTTTAGTATTAATTCAAAAAAATAGGCATCACTTTACATTTATATTATTTGTAATTATTTCTTTCATTCTTATTTATAATAGCGGTTCTAATAAACTTAAGCTGCCATTTCTTAATAATATAACATCTTATTTAACATCACCATTAGCTCGATTTAATCTTCTCACAAAAGTGGCACAGGAAAATGAAATGTTGCGAGAAAGGTTAATAGTTTTATCTCTTGAAAAAGAAACATTACTTGAATATGAAGTTGAAAATGTAAAACTGAAAGAGATGTTAGATTTCAAGAGGGAGTCCGAAATTAAAATGATTCCTGCTACAGTTGTCAATATGGGTTTAACTTCAAATTTACTATCAATGACAGTAGATATTGGATCAGAATTAGGAGTATTAAAAAATAGTCCTGTAATTACTCCTTGCGGAGTTATTGGGAAAATATCCGCCGTCAATAGTAATTCATCTGATGTACAGTTAATTAGTGATCCCGATTTTCGTATAGGTGTCCGATTTTTACCTAGCAATGCGACAGGTATATTAAGGTGGCGGATTAATAATATATGTGATGTAAGGGAAGTATATAAAAATTCAATGATAAGTGTAGGAGATAGAGTTGTAACATCAGGATTAAGTGATATATTTCCAAAAGGATTACCTGTTGGTATTGTTTCAAGTGTAACCAACGATCGAAGTCAATTTCAAAAAATTGTATCTGTTAAAATTGAAGAGAACCTAAGTTCTATCATACAGGTTTTTGTCATAATTAATGAGAATTCAATTCAATGAAAAAATATGGTATAATTTTAATTATAGCATTTTTAATGCAAATATTTCTTTCAAATCTCTTCTCTATTAGAGGTGTACGTCCTGACTTTTTAATCATTTTTATTTTATATTTTGCAGTTAATTTTGGCAGTTTTAAAGGAGTCCTAGCTGGATTTAGTGTGGGGATAATTGCAAATCTTTTTGATAGTGGAATGACAATCGGAATACTACCTTTGATTTATTCAATCGTTGGTTACAGTGGTGGAATTTTGAAATCTCAGCATTACAAAATGGTACCATTTTATTTTAACTTTTCATGCTTTCTGATAATTATTGGTTGCTTTTTTATTTATTCTTATTTTAACTATAATTATTTGTTTTATAATGATTTCAATATATTTCTTTTAACCTGGTTTAAAACAGCATTTTATACCATATCTCTATTAGCTATAGTTCAATTTATTGTACCACTACGTAACACTTAAAATGCTAAAAACTAAAAATGATACCTCAATTAGACGATACATTACATTAAATATCTTGGTTCTTGTTGTTTTTAGTGTTTTAATATCAAAGTTTTTTCAATTACAAGTTGCAAACCATAATCGGTACAAATCAAAGGCCAATATTAATAGTATTAGAGTTGAAAATCTCAACGCGCCAAGAGGCTCAATCCTTGATAGATTTGGAAAAATCATTGTTGATAATACTCCTACTTATGTATTATATGCTTTACCAAATGTTGTTACAAATATCGATAGTACAATATCTATTATTTGTCAATTAATAAATTTAGATTCCACTATTCTCTTAGAAAATTATAAAAAATATTACAATGGATATTTCACACCGGTGCGATTGGTCAAAGATTTAACCTTTGAACAAATATCTCGCGTAGAAGAACACAAACTTGAATTGTCCGGAATTGAGTATAAACAAATTCAAGAAAGACACTATGCGTCTGATATGAATGGATCACATTTTCTCGGTTATGTAGTTGAAGTTGATAGAACCAATATTCGAAATATTCCAAATGCTAATGAATATAGTTTTGGAGATTTAATTGGTTGGAGTGGTCTAGAAAAATCTTACGAAGGACACTTAAAAGATATAAATGGTGTTGAGTATAAGGCAATTGATGCTTACGGCAGAATTATTGGCGAGGTTGCCGGCATGAATAAAATATATCCTACGCCCGGTAAAGAATTGGTAACCACTATTGATATAGAGTTACAAAGTTTTATTGAAGATTTATTGATGGGTAAGCGTGGTTGTGCAATTGTGGGAGAACCTACAACTGGTGAAATATTTAGTTTTGTGAATTCGCCAAGTTACGCACCTGATTTATTTACCGGAGCTACTTTGTCTGACGAATGGAATCGAATATTGGATGATCCCGAAAAGCCATTGTTAAATAGAATAACTCGCGGTTTGTATCCTCCAGGGTCAACCATGAAAATGATTGCATTAGCATATATTCTGGAACACGGTATTATCAGTCCAAATAAACAATATTATTGTTCAGGTAAATACAGATTTGGAAATCGTACATTTCGATGTTGGAATGAAGCTGGGCACGATTATGTTGATTTGGACAAGGCATTAATACAATCTTGTAATGTATATTTTTTTAATGTTATCCAAAATATCCCTTTAAATGATTGGGCTGAATTATGCAGACAGTTTGGTTTTGGAGAAAAAACAGGAATAGATTTGCCCACGGAAAGTCACGGTAATGTGCCCGATGAAAGATATTTTAATTCACGATATAGTAAAAACGGTTGGACAGAAGGGTTAAAATTGAATCTAGCAATTGGTCAGGGTGAAACGTTAGTAACTCCTCTACAATTATTAACATATATTAATTTATTTTTTACAAATGGTAATGCAAAACAACCACACTTTTCAGAATATTCCATTATTAAAGATATAAAATTTGAAGGTCTATCGAAAAGAACTTGGGATAGGTTAAACAGGTTATTATATAGTGTTGTAAGCGATAAAAAAGGAACTGGTCAATTAACTGATCCACATATACCTGGCTTAAAAGTAGCAGGTAAGACTGGTTCAGCAGAAAACCCACATGGTAAACCACACGCTTGGTTTATTGGATATGCGATAAAGAATAATGTAAAACGTTCGTTCGTTGTTTTGCTAGAAAATGCCGGACATGGCGGCGATGAAGCAGCACCGATTGTACGTGATATTTTATCATATATTTATAAAGATTCTACAATGGAGAATAACCATAAAGATGTTATCAACGCAGAATAATACTATAAAAGTATATATAATAATAATTCCGATTACATTTTTAATTCTTATTAGTTTGATGGCACTATACAGTGTTTCATCTCACCAAAATGTACAATTTTATTCATCTGCATTTTTTAAACAATTAATATTCTTGTTATTTGGAATTATTGCAATGGTTGTTATGATTAATATTCCTATTAGACTATATCATAAATACAGTATAATTATATATATATTAGCAATAATCGCAATAATTGTACCCTCATTTATCCAATCATCAATATCCGCTAATCGTTGGATACATATAGGCTCAATTGGCATTCAACCATCAGAATATGCGAAATGGATTTCTATCATTTTTCTTGCTAGATATTTATCGGATAGAAATTTAATAATGGATAATATGATATCATTCGTGATACCTATTTTTATTATCATTTTTCCAGCACTCATTGTATTTAGCCAACCCGATTTAGGCACAGCAATAATAATGATAGCACCAATCTTGCCAATACTTTTTTGGGTTAAAGCTAGACCTTTTCATCTATTTTTAATGGTGGCGCCAATTTTTAGTATTTTAACGGCATTTCATAATATTTCTTTCACCATTTGGGGCATTGTACTATTAATAATTGTATTATTAGCAAAACCTAAAATTTGGGAAGGCGTGGCTATATTTTTTGGCAATATCTTTCTGGGATTGTTGGCTCCGGTCTTTTGGAATATTCTTCATCCATATCAGCAAAAGCGAGTATTGACTTTATTTAATCCAGAACTTGATCCCTTGGGAGCAGCATACCAAATAATTCAAAGTCAGACTGCAATTGGCTCAGGCGGACTCTTTGGAAAAGGGTGGATGCAGGGTACACAGACACAGTTAAAATTTTTACCAGTTCAAGAATCCGATTTTATATTGTCCGTAATTGGGGAAGAATTTGGATTTGTTGCAATTCTGACAATATTTTTATTGTATGGTTTTATTATATACAAGATTATTCAATTTGCATTTATTGTCAAAGATCGATTTACTAGCATTATATTAATTGGTATCGCATCTATCATATTAGCGCAAGTATTTGTTAATTCAGCTATGACAGTCGGATTAATTCCGGTTAAAGGATTGCCATTACCTTTTATCTCAGCCGGAGGATCGTTTTTAGTGTCTTCATTCATGATGCTAGGGATAGTATTGAATTTTGCATCCCATTGGTCTGACTAATGTAATATATTGTAGATGATTTGATAAAACTGTAAATTTACTACTCTCGATTGTTGCTTTGATTTCCAATTTACATATTTGGGTGTTTTATGTAGATATGTTATGAGGAAACTAATTGATAAATAAATTAAGTAAGGTTATATGGCAAAAAAATTATTCTATGTGACAACTGAAATGACACCGTTCGCAAGTGTATCGCCATTGGGCGATTTTTCAGTAGATGTTCCGTTAAAACTGCAAGAGATGCAGCATGACCTCAGAACAATTGCTCCCAAATACGGTTTTATTAGTGAAAGGAAATATATCCTTCGTGAAGTAATTAGATTACGAGACATACCTATTGAATTTGACGGTGAAAAAATTAGTACATCAGCTAAAAGTGCTTTTATTCCAAAAACGAGAGTACAAGTGTATTTTCTTGAACACGCAGAGTGGTTTAAACCGTTATCAAGTTTGCTTTATAAATCCAAAAATGGGCGTATTTTAAGTGACAATGATGTTCGCTCGGCATTTTTCAGTAATTCTGTTTTAGCGACATTACCTCATCTATTTTGGAGTCCTGATGTAATTCTTTGCAATGGATGGCAATCAGCACTAATTCCTGCGCTATATAAACAAAAGTATGAAGGTGGCGAATTCTATAAAGATATTAAAACAGTACAGCTAATTCATTGGCTTGACGAATATCCAAAATTTAGTCGTGATGCATATGTAAAAGCGGGGATTGAGATCCCAAAATCTTTAGACAAAAAAATAATTAATGCTTATAGCATGTCAGCAGAATACGCCGATGCGATTATATTACTTAATCAGCCCGGGCACGATATGAATAAGGAATTGCTACAAATAGATGGAATTAAGAAGAATAAATCAAAAATCTATACTATTGATATTGATTATGCTGAATCCCCGGATTATTCAGAGGTAGCAATAAAGATTAACGAAGTTCTTGAGAAACTTTCCAAATAATAGTTCGTAGTAACTTCAAATAATCTTATGAAAAAAAATCACCTTATTAGTATAATAGTCATAATTACGTCTATCGTATTATTCTTCAGCTGTACCGAAAATCCAATTCCTTATGATTTGTCAGACTCAAATTTAAATCTTGATACTGTAATTGTAAGATCTATAGAAGGGGGCACATATTTAGCGCCTCCGTTGATGGGTAGTACCGAAGGGTTGTATTTTGGTGATGCTAACGGTTTTGGAAATTTATTTTCACTAATTCAATTTTCTTCTTTATCAGTAAGTGGTGCAATTTGGACTTATAGTCTTCTTGATACTACAGTTACTATTGATAGTTTGGTTATTACGTTCACTGCAACAGATGATTCTTTACTTACAAATAGTGAATTTGAATTATATTATTTTCCCGAAGGTGGCGATTCTGTATTCAGCGAAACAGAAAGTAATTATTTAAATATTACTGAAGCTGATATGTTAAATGCTGTTCCAATTGGCCGAACTATTTTTGCGCAGGATGTACCTGATTCTACTGAGTCTATCTATCCTAAATTATCCTTTTTGATTGAAAATAAAGATGATATTCTAAATTTCATTGCTGATACTACGGACATTGAAAACAGAACATTTATGTTAAAAAATGTTGATCCGATTGATACCATTATATCAATAAATAGTCGCGAATCACTGAACTATCCAAAAATTAATGTTCACTACCGAGTCGGTTTGGATACATTACATAGTGTCTTTTTTCCAATGAAAGACATTACTATCGTAGAACCGCGGCAGATAACTGAAGATGATATAAACTCTATATCAGTTGGTAGAGCAGCCGGGTTAAAATCAATTATTAAATTTGATTTTAGCGATATACCGATAGATTCAACCACTTTGGTAATTAAATCAGCAGAATTGATCTTTCATTCAATATCTGATATATCATTTGATAATTATGAAATCAAAGCTGCAATTCTCGAAGATTCTGTTGAAATTTCAAATTATTGGGAAATAGATGGAGATCTTTATACTATAGAGCAAGGTATCCTAATGACTGGTATTTTTGAAGATAATCAATTGAAGATGGAGATCAGACCATTTTTACAGGGTGTTAATACTGGTAGTTATAGTAATTTTGGACTGAAGTTATATGGTGGTGTTTCTAGTGATCCGTTTCAATCCGCAAATTTAATATTTGATCCAAACAATTCAGACAATAACCCAATTCTTAAGATTGTATATGTCAAACTATAACAAAATAATTGTTTCAGCAGCATTTCTGAGTTCAATTCTATTCAGTCAAAGTTTATTAAACGGATATGGATTTGGAAAAAAAATTGATATTTTCGATGCATCTTCGTTGGGGATTTCATCAACAGGACTGTTACCCTCGTTTAAAAAAGACGTTTCACTACAAAATCCATCCACTTGGAAAAATTTAGATTTTACTTATTTTACAGGAACTTATCAGGCTGAACAAAAAATCGTTTTAGACGATATTATAAATGGGACTTCCAATCTGGGATATGCACAGTTTATTGTACCGATTAAAAATAAATACGCTATTGGGCTTGGAATTCACCCCTATTTTGATCAGTATTTACAGTTAGATGGTGAAAATGAGGATGATTACATCGCTTATGGAGATACATTATCAATACAACATTCATTTAGGAGTTTTGGCGGGATTACGGCATTTAATATATCATTTGCCGGCAATGTTTTAGAAAATCTAAACACCGGTCTTATTTTTGATTTTCTATATGGATCAGCCCGTCAACAAACGATTTTTTCTTTAGATGATTTAGATTATTATTCTCAACAAAGACATGTATACACAGGAAGTTTGGCTAAGCTATATTTCAATAGTGATATATTATCAATTTGGGATATCCCAATTAATTTATATTTTGGATTAGGTTTTCCTGTGCAATCAATTGCTGTTAAATCTTATTATCATAAACCATTTGAAGATTCCAATGATTCTGGTGTGCAAGATAATTACGATTTCCCATTATTCTCGGATACAATCATTCCAACAGTAATTGATACAAAAAATGCATCATCTCCGTATGAATATCAATTTGGATTCGATTATAATTTCTATAAAGAATTAAGTGTACTTGGTGAATTTTCAAGATGGGAGGATAAGGAAAATATTGGAGCAAGTTTTTCTGAATTAAATGATCAAATTCAATCAATCGATCATCTTAACATTGGTATTATAAGATTCGCTCCGAGGTTAATCAAGAATTTCTTCGATAGATTTAGCTTTAAAATAGGAGCATACTCAAATAATATTAAACTGGTAAATTCTGAAAATATTATAAATGAGTATGGTGTTTCAACAGGACTTAGTTTTAATTTCGGTGTTACAAAAAATCAGATTGATTTTGCATATTCTAATGGCAAAAGAGAAGGATTGTTTGAAATTGGTCATGAAAATATTCAAAAAATTAGTGTTGGAATCACAGTTGGAGATATGTGGTTTGTAAAAAGGAGAGCCCAATAATGGTCAAAAATAGATTATCATTCAAATTATTTTTAGTAGTGGTATCCGCATTTATTGTTAGCATGTGTGTTCCACCAAGTGGTCCATCTGCAGAAGATATAGCTAATAAAGCAAGAATCGATAGTATTAAAAATGTTCGTTGTCCGCGATTAATGAGTAGCGCTGCAGAATACTACCACGCTCGCGATTGGGAAGCAACTGTAAGCGTTTACAGTGAGGTTGTTGATTTGGGATGTGATGAATGGGATGCAACATTTGCTCCGCCGGAAGAAATTTATCAATACTATGGCATTGCGTATGAGCAAATGGGTAAATATGATAGCTCAGAATATGTATTGTTGAAAGGAGTAGAAAAAATTCCTAACAACATTGATTTAAGAATACGATTGGCATACGCCTATAAACGTCAAGGTAAAACTGATCAAGAGATCGTAGAATACGAACGAATACTTGATGAACTTGATCCTCAAAATGTAAGAGTAATAACAGAATTAGCTTCATTGTATCGTAAAGAAGGAAGGTATGAAGAGCAAATTCGAGTTTTACAGAAATTAATTGATATTGATCCAACCAACGAAGCTGCAATTGCCGATTTAGCTACAGCATTTGAGAGAACGGGAAAAGACCCTCTCGAATTGTATTTAGATAAGTATAATAATAATCCAAGTGGTACAAATGGTATTCAACTGGCTGATGCTTATATGCAAAATAATCGTATTAGTGAAGCCATTGATGTATTGAAAGCAATAAGCAGAAAAGAACCGAACGATAAAATAATTTTTATAAAACTTGGTGATGCATATATCCTAAATGAAGATTTTTCAAATGCTTCCATTGCATTAGAACAAGCCTATAAACTTGATACGCGTGATAACCAAACTGCAATAAGAATTTGCGAAGTAAATTCTGAGTTAGAAAATTTTAGTAAGGCAATGTCTTGGGCTGATAAAGCAATTAATGGTTCAAAATCGTCAGGCGAAGCGTTAGGTGCAAAAGGCGATGTCTATTACAAAGCTTTCCATACTTGTCGTACGCCTGAAGTTTCCAGCGATGACCGTATCATAGCACGATTGGCATATAAATATTATATTCAAGCAGAGAGCGCAGGATACAGAAATATTACCGGTTCCAAAAATTGGCTAAGAGACAATGAAGTATTGTTTACAAAAAGTGACTGGTTTATGTTAGATGCAAGTCAAAAAGCTGCCGGCTATGCTACTGTTAAAACATCCTGTTATAGTTGGGTGACTGAGAGACTGTACAAAGATTCAGACTGGTAGGAGGCGGTCTTGTCACATTTAAAACAAACCGATTCCGAATTATTTGAAATATTAGGTCGTGAGGAAATCAGGGAGCACAATACTTTAGAATTAATCGCTTCCGAAAACTTTGTTAGTTACTCAGTACTTGAAACAGCCGGTGGAGTAATGACCAATAAATATGCAGAGGGTTATCCCGGTAAAAGATATTACGGTGGTTGTGAACATGTAGATGAAGCCGAGAATCTTGCTCGTGAAAGGGCTAAAAAGCTCTTTAACGCTGAATATGCTAATGTACAGCCACATTCAGGTTCTCAAGCGAATATGGCTGCATTAATGACTTTTGTGAATATCGGTGATACAATTATGGGTTTGGATCTTGCTCATGGTGGACATTTGACACATGGCAGTCCAGTAAATTTTTCCGGTCGTTTATATAATGTTATTTCTTACCAAGTAGATAAGGAAACAGGTCGAGTTGAGTTTGATAATTTAATAAAATTAGCGAAGGAGCATCGACCAAAATTGATTATATGTGGCGGAAGTGCCTATCCAAGATTTATTGAATTTGAACAATTTCGTCAAGTTGCTGATGAAGTCGGTGCATTTTTAATGGCCGATATTGCTCATCCTTCCGGTTTAGTTGCTACAGGAATTCATCCTTCTCCTATGCCATATTGTGATGTTGTTACTACTACAACCCACAAAACATTGAGGGGGCCTCGAGGTGGAATGATAATGATGGGCAAAGATTCTGAAAATCCGTGGGGAAAAGTTGCTCCTAAGTCCGGAAGAGTCAAAAATATTTCTGAATTAATTGATTCAATGGTAATGCCGGGAATTCAAGGCGGACCATTAATGCATATAATCGCGGCTAAAGCGGTGGCATTTGGCGAAGCTCTTAAACCTGAATTCAAAGAATACACAAAATCTGTCGTTAAAAATGCCAAGACAATGGCTGAAGAGTTTATGTCACTTGATTATCATTTAATATCTGGTGGTACGGATACGCATGTGATGCTAATCGATTTAGCAAATAAAAATATTACCGGGAAAGCAGCAGAAAATGCACTTGAAAAAGCCGGAATAACTGTCAATAAAAATATGGTACCTTTTGACCAACGTAGTCCGTTTATTACGAGTGGAATTCGCATCGGTACACCGGCAATAACAACACGAGGAATGGGTATTGCAGAAATGCGGAAAATTGTGAAATTGATTGATAGTATAATTAATGATCATGAAAATGAAGTATTAATTGAAAATGTGAAAAGCTCAGTTCAAGAATTATGCAGTAATTTTCCACTATATGATGAATTGAGAGATTGATTATTGTATATATGAATCAATACAAATTAATATAGACTATGCAAAGTCGAGTTAATAGAACTATAAAAATGACCATCCTTGTTGGAATGGTCATTTTTATTATCGGATGTTCGCCAAAAAAGTATATATTAAACCAATTTGACGGTGTTTTTGATTCAATAGAATATGTTTATTTGACTGATGATGATCCACAATTAGTCAAGGAATCATTTCCTTTTAATTTAAAGATAATTGAAATTCTCCTAGATCAAAATCCTGATGATCGTGACATGCTATTAACCGCATTATCAAGTTTTACAATGTATTCCTACGGTTTCGTGATGGAAGATGCGGAAAAACTTGTTCTTGAGAATTATTCTGCCGGTAGTGAAATTTATAACCGTGCGAATAAACTATTCAATCGAGCCCTGCGATACGGTGTGCACGGAATGGAATTAAAATATCCAGAATTTAATAAATGGATAGAAAAAAGGGACAATGTGAATAATCCATTTGAAAAAGAGGACATTTCATATCTGTACTGGCTTTCTGCAGCAATCGGTGGTTCTATATCAACTAGTCATGGGAGTCCAATGTATGTAGTCAATCTTCCAAAAATCGGTTGGCTGCTTGAGAAAAGTATGGAAATTGATGAATCTTGGAATAATGGAGCGCTGTATAGTGCGATGATATCATTTACTATGAGCAGGCCTGATGCCGTAGTAGATAGAGAGCAAAGAGCTCGTGATTATTTTAATAAAGCAGTAGAAGCATCTGCAGGTGAAGATTGTAGTATATATGTGAGATTTGCTGAATCAGTTTGTATTAAAAATCAAAATAAAGATGAATTTATTGAGAAACTTAATTTTGTATTAGACTTTGATATAGAAAATGTCAAAGAATTACGGTTAACCAATACTATGGCTCAATCACGTGCAATATGGTTAATGAATCGAATCGACGAATTATTTTACTAACCGGAGAAGATTTATGTATAAAAGTGCTATAAAATATATTTTAATTTTTTTACTTGCGACGCAATTAATGGGCAAAAAAACGATCATAAAAATGGCTACGCTGGCACCGGAAGGTACAAAGTGGCACGGGATGCTTGTAGAAATGGGACAAAAGTGGTCCGAAGCTACTGATGGAAATGTAGAATTGAGAATTTATCCGGGTGGTGTTGTTGGTGATGAGCGTGATATGATTAGAAAAATAAGGATCGGACAAATTCATGCCGCAGCTGTAACAACCGAGGGACTATCAGAACTTAATCCTGATATTTACTCATTAATAATTCCTATGCTTTTTGATGATTGGGATGATGTTGATTGGATTAGAGAGCGCATTGAAGATGATTTGATATCTGGAATTGAAAAAAACGGGTTTAAATTACTTACTTGGACGGATGTTGGTTGGGTCAAATGGTTCACAAAAGAACCAATGAAATTTCCTGAAGATTTAAAAGGAATGAAGATTTTTAATTGGGCAGGTGAATACCAAACATTGCAGTTATGGAAAAAGGGCGGATTTCATGCCGTTCAATTAGCATCAATTGATATATTGTCAGGTCTTCAAACAGGACTAATTAATGCTATCGGAACAAATCCTATGATTGCATTAGCAAGTCAATGGTTTGGAATTGCAAATCATATGTTAGATATGCGTTGGGGTTTATTAACCGGCGGTATTGTCATTGATAATAGAATTTGGAGTAAAATTGATCCTAAATATCGAGAAAAAATGTTGGAAACCATTGTTGAAATAGATAAGGAGCAAAGAAAATCTGGAAGGTATATGGATGGTGAATCCATTGAAGTAATGAAGGAATATGGATTAACAGTGCATGAATTAAGTGACAAAGATTTACTATATTGGAAGGAATATGTAAAAGAATGGTATCCCGATATACGAGGTTCATATGTTCCAGCTGATATTTTTGACAAAGTGGTTTCACTCAAGAAAGAGAAAGACTTATTAGATTCAAAAAACAAAAGTGACAGAAACTAAAAATAAAAAATTATTAATTAGATGGTTAGAGCAGGGCGAATCAATAATTGCCCTGTTTGTTTTTGCTGCAATTGTATTGATACCTGCAACGGAAGCACTTACCAGAATTTTCAATGTATCCATTATACCCGGTGCTCCAATTTGGACACAGCATTTAACCCTTTGGATAGCATTTGTTGGGGCAATGATTGCTTCACAAAATAATAAATTATTATCTCTCACTAGTAAGCCTCTTTTTACTCGCGACCGTTCATACAATATCGGAAAATTTATTGCACGAACCATATCTGTTATTGTTGTTCTTTCATTAATGACTGCTAGTGTAGATTTAATTAAATGGGAGTATTTATATCCTGTTAATGTTGTGCCCGGAGTACCAAGGTGGGTATCACAAATTATCATGCCAATTGGTTATGCAATAATAGCGTTTCAACTATTATATCTCAGTAGTAATTCAAAATTTTACCGTGGTGTTGTTCTCATAGTGGCACTTTTTTGGTTTGTAATTAGTTATGCCGGTTTTATGCAAGAATTAGGATGGGCAGTTTGGGTTTTAGGTACTTTAATTGTTATCTCGTTAGTATATGGTATGCCAATATTTATTGGATTAGGAGGAGTAGCAGTATTACTATTCTGGCAGAGTTTTACACCGATTACTGCTATTCCAGCTGAAACCTACCGTATTGTGGTTTCTCCTTCATTACCAACAATTCCACTTTTTACTTTAGCAGGTTTTATTTTAGCTGAAAGTGGTGCTTCCCGTAGGATGATGTCTCTATTTCAATCAGCATTTTCCTGGATTCCGGGAGGCACTCCGATAGTTGTAGTTATTTTAAGTGGTTTTTTTACAGCCATGACCGGTGGATCGGGTGTAACAATTTTAGCTCTTGGTGGCCTTCTATATCCGATGCTTAGAAAAGAGGGGTATTCAGAAATATTCTCATTAGGATTAATAACGGTAGCCGGTTCATTAGGATTATTGTTTCCACCAAGTTTACCATTAATTATTTATAGTGTTTCTGCTGGAATATCTGTTAAGGATGCATTTATAGCAGGATTTGTACCAGGCTTATTACTTATTGTTCTAATTAGTATATGGGCTGTATATCAGGGCAAACTTCAAAAGATTGAACGGATACCCCTAAATTGGAAAAAAGTATTTTCTTCGACCAAAGAAACAATTTGGGAAATATTAATTCCAATCTTTATCCTTTTTGGCATTTTTGCAGGTTATACAACTTTAGTTGAAACTGCAGCAGTCTTAGTGATATATGTACTGATAGTTGAGATATATATTTATAAAGATCTAATGTGGAAAAATATACCGAAAATTGTAATTGATTGTACTGCTTTGATTGGTGGTGTATTGATAATACTAGGCGTAGCAATGGGATTAACCAGTTACTTGGTAGACGCACAAATACCGCTAAAACTATTAGCATGGGTAAAAACAGCAATCTCATCAAAATATGTATTTTTATTAATGTTAAATATTTTGTTGCTATTAGTGGGAAGTCTAATGGATATTTTTTCTGCGATCATCGTATTTGTACCATTGCTTGCACCGTTAGGAGAATATTTTGGAATAGACCCAGTGCACATGGCGATAATTTTCATTGCCAATTTAGAGCTCGGATTTATTACTCCGCCGGTTGGCATGAATCTATTTTTATCAGCTTATCGGTTCGAAAAACCGATGTTACTAGTCTACCGTTCAACTTTGCCATTTTTTATAGTAAGATTATTGGCAGTGTTGGCAATTACTTATATTCCAATAATTTCAATTGGATTTCTTAATTAATCATTTCCTGTAAGCGACGTATATATCAGCTTCAATCATTTCATCATCTTTATAAAAATGATGAACAAAGTAGATATTCCCTTCGGCATCCAAAGTTGGTTCACCGGCAAATTGAGAAATAATTAATTCCGGTTCCTGCCATTGACCATTTACTCTTTGAGATCTAAAAACAGCAGGAGTTCCAAAATATAATCTATTGAACCATAATTCTTTTCCGTCATGAGTTATGTATGGCATTCCTTCATTGGATTCTGAATTTATAGATTCAATATTAACAGGATTAATCCATTCACCGTCCATTCTGTTCAACACCCAAATATCTGTTCCGCCACTGCCATTATCATTATATGAGTGATAGTAAAGTTCATTTTCATGGATATGCAGCTCGCCAACTTGATATTCCAGTAAGAAGTCAGATAATGTCATATTAGTCCATTCATCATTGATAAATTCAGCTGTGAACCAGTGCAGATCAGTGTATCCTTCTCTGACTGAACAAAACCACATTGTATCCCCTTTAACAAAAGTACAACCATCTAAAGAAAGTTTATTGTGATCTTGTAATAAAACACGTTTTACATCTGTAAAAATTCCATCAACCATTAATGCCGAATAAATACCGGTTGCCCCATCTAATAATTGTTTGTCTACTGGTACTTTAACATTAGGCGTAAAGAAAAAATAAAATTCATTCCTGTTAATTGGAATGAATGGAGAATCTTCAGCTCCGGCTGAATTTACTGGTCCGGGCAGAGGTACCGGTTCTTCATAATCATTTGAATGTAAAATAGGAGGATATAGGTCAGTCTCGGGCGTTATTTTAACAGCGGAGTTAGGAATAACTTCATCACGTGTTTTTAGCTGATATTCATCATTTGGAAGGGTGTCGCATGCGAACATAAAAATAATAAAAACAAAAATCGAAAGTTTGATTGTCATTATTGAACTAGCAAAATAAATGTTTATGATTTACAAAAATATAAAAATAGTCACTCAATTTTAGTAATAATAACATAAATATCACACTAATTTTAATTCTGAAACTTTTCTTGCTCATCTAAATATAACTGCATATATTCATTTAATTAAAAAGGACAAGTCTATACCTAAAACGCTACTATTTATTAACAATAAGTTTAACAGAAATTAATATCATTTATTTAGGAGTTTAGCATGAAGCGTTTTATTGTCGTCAGTTTAATAACACTATTTACAATTACCTCATTTAGTTTTTCTCAAAGTGAAGCCGGTTCAATATTCTTATTGATTGCACCTAGTGCTCGTGCAGGTGGAATGGGTGAAGCACATGTTGGGCTTGCCGACGATGCTTATGCAAGTTATTGGAATCCTGCAGGCTTAGGATTTTTAGAGGGAACCGAGCTCGCCTTAATGCATGTCAATTGGCTTCCAAATTTAGCCGATGACATGGCCTATGATTTTTTTGCAATGCGCAAATCAATTCCTAATCTCGGGACTGTAGGGGGGCATTTAATTTATTTAAATCTTGGTGAACAAACTCGTACCGATGAAGTTGGAACTGAGTTAGGAAAATTCTCAAGTTATATGTTTGCATTCAATTTATCATATAGTGCAAAAATCAATGAAAAATCTGCTTTTGGTTTAAACGCCAAAGTTTCTTATCAACATTTAACAGACCAAGGAGCAGGTGCGGAAGAAGGTAAAGGAAGTTCAACTGATTTTGGTTTCGATATTGGTTATATGAAGAAGGAATTTATTTTTTCAAGCTTAACCTTGGGAGCCACAATTACCAACATTGGTCCTAAGGTATCATTTATTGACCCTGCTCAAGCTGATCCGCAACCAACTAATTTTACATTAGGTTTTAATTATAAAGTTCTTAATTCTGAGTATAATAAACTTTCGATAGTATGGGATATTAATAAACTATTGGTTGCATCATATCCTGATATGGATTGGGATGGTGACGGAATTATCGGTGGTTACGACGAAGATGGTAATGAATCCACCAAGAACTCCTTTTATAATAATGATGGAAAACAAGAAACTGCCCACACTGATCCTTTATACGTAGCTCTGTTTACCTCTTGGGTCGATGATTGGTTATTGGGAGGTGACATTGATATGGCTGCTGCCGGTAATCTTGCCGATGGTGTAATTGGTGGTTGGGATTGGGTTGACAATAACAATGATGGCAAGATTGATGTTGACGAAGGAGAAATGATTGAATCCGACGGTGGAGAATATAATGAATTTGGACAGAAGGAAGTAGGAAGTGGAGATGCTCGTTCTATTAATAATGAATTAAATCAAATTGTTCATAATTTTGGTCTTGAATATTGGTATTCAAATGTATTTGCCATTCGCTTAGGATATATTTATGATTATAATGGAAAATTATTTAATCCAACAATGGGTGTCGGTCTGCGTTATGGAGGTTATGGATTTGATTTTGGTTATACATTTGGTGAGCCGGGCCATCCATTAGAAAATACCATGCGTTTTTCCCTTAATTGGGCATTTTAAAATATAAATATACTTAATAATAATTAATTATTAATAATGTACGGTCGTATTAGCAAGATACTTATTATTGTCTTGCTAGCGACCGTTTCTTTATTATATGGAACAGATTTAAAGATTTTAGCTTTACGCATAGATTTTAAAGCTGATAATCATGAGGGTACAACTGGAAACGGAAAATTTCTATTATCTAATCAAATAAGTGATTGTGGAATTTACACAGTTGACCCTCCACCACATGATAAATCGTATTTTAACTCACAATTAAAAGCTCTTGATAATTATTACCGTGCAATATCAAACGGACAATTTGGAGTTGATTTGGAAAAATCAGATGTATTCCCAGCTAATCCAATTTCCGCTTACACATTGGCGGATACTATGTCCTACTATCATCCTTTTTCGAATGATACCAAACATGAAGAACGTATAGTTCAATTATTTAGAGATGCCATTATTGTAGCACACCAGACCGATAATATTAATTTTGGTCAATATGATTTAGTTGTGGTATTTCATGCCGGAGTCAGTCAAGATTTTACATTTGATTTTGATTCTACCCCCGAGGATATACCATCAACCTTTATCGACTATCAAATGATACGAAAACATATCGATGATGATGGTATTGATGCAGGAAATACTTATATCAAAAATGGTATTATCCTACCTGAAACTCAAAATCATATTTTATTTCCTGAAATGGTAGATGAATTTCAGGAACGTGGTATTCAAAATGTATGCAATTATCAATATGGATTGACTGGAACATTTGCTATGTTAGTTGGACAGGCTATCGGCTTGCCGCCTTTGTGGAATACGGAAACAGGTGAAAGCGGCATTGGGGTATTTGGTCTAATGGATCAGGGGTCTAATAATGGTCAGGGATTAATTCCTGCTCCTCCAATTGCTTGGAATCGAGTATTCTCCGAGTGGGAGGAAACGGAAAATATTATTCCGGATGAAATCGTAGAAATTGAATCAAGACCAACGGAAAAAACATTAAAAGTTGATATAGACGATGATGAATACTTTTTACTAGAGAACAGAACTAATTGGTTCAGAACAAATGTTGATATTGATTCTGCTAGACGAGCGATTTATAATAAAACAGATACTATTCCTAATATCATCGAAATCATTTTTGATTCCATTGGAGTTGTAAGAGACGGAAATGGTGTTGTTGTTTCGGTACCCGATTATGATATCGGTTTACCGGGCTCAGGATTGTTGATTTGGCATATTGATGAATCGATTATTTTCAATAATTTTCAACTAAATTCGATCAATAATAATCCGAAATTTAAAGGAATTGATTTGGAAGAAGCAGGTGGTGCTCAAGATATTGGATATGTCAGCACAGCACTCTTCAGAGATCCATCAATCGGTGAACCGTTTGATATGTGGTATCAAGGCAATCCGGAATATGATGAAGTCAATTCAAATACCAAGGGTAATCCAATCGAATTTAATTCGATGACATACCCGAATACTAATTCCAACGCAGGTGCGATTTCTAATTTGAATTTCGGCAATATTGGATATGCATCAGACAAAATGCAGGTAACAATTGCAAATGATCTTACACTATCGGGGTTTCCAGATACTTCGTTGCATATCATTTATCATATTGATTTTAATAGAGATGGGAAAAATGAGATAATTGGTGGACTAGGTGAATTGTTTTGGTCACAAACTGATAATATTGATAAAAAAGTATTTTATCAACTTCCATCAAATGAAAATTATTTTACCTTAACTAATACTAATGACAATAAGAATTTTGCAGTGTTATCTAATTTAGGTGATTCACTTAAAATTGTTTGGTTTGAATTCAATGAAGGTTTTCAGATCAAACGTACAGAAATGTTAGATAATAATCACAATTTTATACTACATATCGCAGGTTATGAAGATAGTGATGTTGTTGATATACACGAAAAATTTGATAATATCTATTTAATAAATAGAAAAATTGGAAATACTGTTTCAGTTTCAAACTTATTGCAAGGTGGAATTGTAATAGAAGAAAATGAAACTACCATTAATCCAACTTCATATTATAATGAAATTACGTTCCAATATATTTCTGCAATTGATTTAAATAACGATGGAAATATAGAAGTGTTGGCATTGGATAGTGATGAAATAATATATGGATTAAATAAAAATTATACATTTGCGACAGGATTTCCTGTTGAATATCACGCAGTTCCACCAATTTTAGCTAAGAATATTATTGGTGACGAATATCCTGAAATAATTTTCAAAAATAATGAGGGCGAAGTAATTATTCTTAACAATATAGGTGAATTACTATATAGACTAGGTGGTAATAAAAATAGTAAACTAATTATGATTGGAGAAAACGATAATAGAAATACAATCGTTACAGAATCTAATATATGGGTATTTGACGAATTAAGCTCAAATGGAGGAAATGAGTGGATAGCATGGTATGGTGATGAAAATAATTCAAAATTGATTGAAATTGATTATATAAAGGAAACAACACCGAGTAATGATCTTATTGATAAAAAACGTACTTATGTCTATCCAAATCCGATAAGAGATGGAAAAGCCACAATTCGAGTATTCAATTATTTAGCTGAAAAGATCAATTTAAAAATATATGATGCAGCAGGATATTTTGTTAATGAAATACAAAGTAAAATTGATGGAAAAAATGGTCTATGGGAAATAGAGTGGGAAGTAACTGATATTGAATCCGGGGTTTATCTAGTTAAGCTGACTGCAACAAATCAAGATAAAGAAGAATCAACAATATTAAAAGTAGGCGTGATTCATTGAAGTATTACTTTATATTATTAATTGTATTTGTTTTCAGTCAAAACATCAATGCACAAACTATATATAATCACCCCGAGATTGAATGGCAAACAATTGAAACTGACCATTTCAAAATCCATTTTTATTCTGATACAGAAATATTAGCTCGCGAAGCAGCTGGAATTCTAGAATATATTTATCCATTTGTTATTGATCTTTATAAATATGAACCTAAGGAAAAAACTCATTTAATGTTTACAGATACAGAAGATGTGGCGAACGGTGCTGCATATTATTATGATAATAAAATAAAAATTTGGGCGTTACCTCTAGACATTGCTTTGCGGGGTAACCATAAATGGTTAGAAAACGTTTTAACACATGAGCTTACTCATGTAATCTCAATACAAAAAGCAATAAAAGCCGGTACGGCAATTCCAGGTGCATTTTTACAATGGATTGGTTATGAAAATGAGACACATCAAAATGTATTGTATGGTTATCCGAATATGATCGTTAGTTATCCAATTCCGGCGGTTGTGGTTCCGCCTTGGTTGGCAGAGGGCACTGCTCAATATATGTACGACAATGCCGATTGGGACAGTTGGGATTCTCACCGTGATATGATTTTACGCGACCAAGCATTAAATGATAATTTATTATCTTTCGAGGAAATAAAAACATTCGGTAAATGTGGTATTGGTAATGAATCGATATATAATACAGGCTACGCATTTGTTAATTATATTGCTGAAAAATTTGGAGAAGAAACTTTACGATTATTAATGAGAGAGCTCTCAAATCCATTTCAATATTCTATAGATAAGGTTATTAAAAAAGCAACAGGGGTTGGCGGAAAGGAATTGTATAAAAATTATTTAGTTGAATTAAAGAATAAATATCACCTTGTTACAGATTCAATTGTTGAAGATGATAATTATATAAAAATATTGCAAGATAACAGTACTACAAATTTATATCCAAAATGGTCGAGTGATGGTAACCGATATGCCTACATCTCAAATAAAGAAAATGATTATTTCAGTCAGACAAATCTCTATATTTACAATTTTGTATCCGAAGAAGAAGAAAAAATTGCTTTAGGCGTGCATTCAGCGCCTACTTGGGGGGCTGGAGATAGTATTATTTATTACAGCAAGAAGCCCAAATTGAATGATTTAAAAGGATATCACTATTACGATCTGTATGCTTATGATATTAAAGAAGATAAGGAAACAAGATTAACAAAATCTGCTCGTGCGATGTCACCTGTTTATATCGAATATCTAAATTCGATTGCTTATATAGCTATGGATAGCGGAAAACAAAGCATTTTTATATATTCATTGGATTCGGAAAAAATAGAAAGAATTAAAGTATTTAATGACTCAAGAATACTGCACAACTTGTATTTTGATAAAACAGGAAATCGATTATTATTTGATTATACAGTTCATCACTTCAGAAATATTGCCTCATTTGCATTAGATGATTATCACGTTGCTGATATAATTTCTACAATTGGAAATGACGAGAGAGATATTTGCATTACAAATGACGGGGAATTAATATTTTCTACAGATATAAACGGAATTTATAATATTGTTCAACAAGATACTTTAGGTGTTAAAAACTATACCAATGTAAAGGGTGGTGCATTTATGCCCAATGTGAACAAAGATGGAAAAATGCTATTCTCATTATATCAGGATGGTGGATATAAAATTGCATTAATTGATTCTCCCACTGTAATTAATTCAGCAGTTTATTCGAATCATGGTAATTCAGAATACCAACTGCCAGTAAACAATCCGGATGATAGTATTGCTAAAAAATATCACGATAATTTTGCACAAATGTTTGTAATGCCACGATTAATGATTGACTATGGTACTATTAAACCGGGATTTTATTTCTATTCGAGTGAGATGTTAGATAAATTATCTTTGAGTGGGGGAGTGTCAGTTAATTTTGATAAAGACATAGATTTCTCTTTTAATTTGGCTTACCGAAAATTATATCCTACTGTTTATACTAATTTTATGTATTCAACTAGGAACGCTGTAGAAAAAACTAAATATTCAGTTTATAATATTGACGATAAATTAAGATTTCGATTTGTATTAATGCGAGCCGGAGTGCAATTACCATTTTTTGGCAATGACGTAATTGACATTTACGCACAATGGCAAAGATATCGTGCTTATATTAAAGAGAGTATTAGCAATGTAAGTTCTGAAGTAGGTTATGCGTACGATTATTATCGCGGATTATCCACAGGCATTAAATTTGGTTGGGAAAATATTAAGAAAACAGTTGATAAAGATATTAATCCATCCAAAGGATATCGATTTAAAGCAAATATATCTTATGAATTGAACGATTTTATTGACGGATTAAATTTGTCAAATTCAGGAACGCTAATTGAAAAATTTGCCCCCAATAATTATATTAAAATTGATGCAATAGGATCTATTCACACTACTATTCTATCACCAAAAAGATGGACATTAAATTTAAATGCAAAAGGTGGTTGGTTATCCAATTCTTCGGTTGAGTCATTTTTTAACTATTTTGGAGGTGGTTTAGACGGTATTCAAGGTTATCCATACTACAGCTTTGAAGGAACCAATTCTATTTTTTCGGAAATTGTCTTGCGGATTCCAATATTTAGACAAGAACACATTCCATTAGGGTGGATGATTTGGCAAAATTCCACAATTGGTATTGAATATCAAATCGGTGATACATGGACTGACGAATTTAATTTGAAGCAATCGGTGGGGTTACAAATGCGATTCAATGGGTTCTCATTTTATAATTATCCAACTGCGTTAGGATTAGAAGTCCATCGTGGTTTGACAAATTTTACTAAATCCTTCAATATGGACGATGTAAACTATGGTGATGAAAATCGATATTATCTAACTTTACTATTCGGATTTTAAATTGCGGATTACAATAATAATTATACTAACGTTTTCTACAATTGTTTGTGGAGAGAATTCATTAAACAAAATAGATAATCGTTTTGCTATAAAATTTTATTTGACAAATCTTGTTGATAATTCAGAATTCTCGGATTCATTAGATATCAAAAGTAAGACATCTACTCTGAAACCGATGATAGCTTCTTTAGTTATTCCAGGATTCGGACAATATTTAAATCAATCGCCCTGGTGGAAAACAGCAATATTTGTCGGAGTTGAGGTTGTGGGCATTGCAGGATATATTACTTGGACAAACAAAGCAGATGATATTACCAAAGAATATGAAAATTGGGCTGATGACCATTGGGATATGGACAGTTGGGTAAATGGTAGTGCAATTTTGTTGAGTGATATACAATCAAAAGGATATCCCGATGTAAATGATGTAAGAATTGACGGAAGTCATCACATTACTATAATCGTAAATGGAAAATATGAATCATCTAATATTTTATTGGATAATTCCAATATTGATTACATAGAATTAAGAGATTGGGATTTTTACGAAGGAATAGGTAAATATGATCAATTTGTGGCCGGTTGGGATGATGCAAAGTCGGATTGGGGTATCGTACATAAAAACATCAAGGATGGGGAAGATGAATTAATAGTGATGACTCCCAAAAAACAACATTACTTAGAATTACGTAATGATAGTAATGTTCTTTATAAAAATGCTAAATTTGCCGCCAGTGCATTACTGTTTAATCATATTTTTAGCGCGTTAGATGCATTGTGGGACGCTAATAAAAATAAAGAACTATCTTACAAGTTAGACGTATCTATAGGATCTGAATCGAATTATGTAATCAAAGGAATATCCTTTCAATGGAGTTTGTAAAGAGAATGTCGAAAATCAAAACAATTTACCTGTTGCTAATCCTAATTAGTTTAGGAATAGTAGTTAGTTGCGCCGGAAAAAAACCGATGGAGCAGTTGTCGCTTGAAGAGCGATATAAGCGCGGTCAAGAGTTTCTTGAGAATAAAAAGTTTTATAATGCGCAACAGGAATTTCAAATTATTGTGTTAAGCGGTTCTCATACTGAATTGGGCGATGATGCACAATTTTATTTAGCAGAATCATATTTTAAAAATAAGGAATATATTTTAGCAATTGCGGAATACGAACGATTGACTCGCAAGATGAAATTCAGTACCTATGTTGAAAACTGCAGATGGCGAATTTGTCAAGCATACGTTGCTGAATCTCCTAATTATTATCATGACCAAAGTAATACTGAGAAGGCACTGCAAAAATTACAGGAATTTATTGAAGAGTACCCGGACTCGGAATATCGCAGCGACGCAAATAATATTGTTAGTGAGCTTCGTAATAAATTAGCAAAAAAAATATTAGAGTCAGCATTAATGTACATTAAGCTACGCGCTTATGATTCTGCAATTGTTGCCTACAAAGATCTACTAAGACAATATTATGATACTGATCTTGCTGAAGAAGCTCACGCTGGAATAATCCGATCATATTCGCAGTTAAAAAAAGTAGAAGAAGCCAAAGAATATTATAAATCCAATGAGGGAAAAATATTGTCATCTGATTTAAAAGAAAAAATTCTTGAATATATTAGTGCAGCAGAATTGGATCAAAAATAAATGAAAAAATGTATCTTTGGGGGAACATTTGACCCACCTCATATTGGACATTTATTAATTGCTCAAACGATTTGTGAGGCTGAGGAGTTCGATAAAATTATATTTGTTCCAGCTTTAAAAAATCCACATAAATCAGTAGGCATCACATCTCCGATTGATAAAAGATTGAAAATGTTAGAAATTGCTGTTGAAGGGAATCCACATTTTGAAATATCTGATATTGAAATTAAGCGAGGAGGAATTTCCTACTCACTTGATACAATCCGACATATTAAAAAGGAACAGAATCTAGAATGCGAAGAATTATATTTTTTGATTGGTAGTGATATACTTAAAAATTTTCATAAATGGCATGAGCCATTAAAAATATTGGAGGAATGTCAGGTTATTGTTGCCCTAAGACCTGGATTTCGACCAAGTTCTGTATCTAATTGGATTTTAAGTGAAATTCAATTCGCAAATATACCACGATTTGAATTGTCTGCTACTCAGATTCGAAAACGGTGGCAGGAGAATAAAACTATACGATATATGGTAACGCAATCTGTTTGGGAATTTATTAATGAGAATTCTCTTTATCTTTAATGATTAATAGCATTCTTTATTTAATAATCGGTGTTGCCTTTTTATTTTTTGGGGCGGACTGGCTAGTAAAAAGTGCTGTATTTTTTGCTAATCGCTTAAAATTTTCATCATTAGTAATCGGGTTGACAGTTGTTGCCTTTGGAACATCATTGCCGGAATTAGTTATAAGTCTGAAAGCAGTATTATCAGAATCAGCACCTATAGCTATAGGAAATGTCGTTGGATCAAATATAGCAAATGTAGGATTAGTATTGGGATTTAGTTCGTTAATATTCCCAATAACAATTCATTTCAATCGTATTAAAAGAGATTTGTATTTTTATCTATTTGTATGTATCGTCTTTATTATCTTTCTATTAGATGGAACTATTTCTCGAGTCGAAGGAATTGCCTTATTCATAGGATTAATACTCTATACCTGGTCATTCATAAAATATAAACGTGAACAAGATGTTGAATCAGCACCACAAATTGGAAAGACCGGGAAAGCATTGATATTATTTGTACTTGGACTGATTGGATTGTATTTTGGTGCAGAATTATTTATTAAAGGAGCTATAGAACTTGCCAAAATATTAGGTGTAAGTGAAGTTGTTATAGGAATGTCAGTCGTTGCGCTTGGGACATCTTTGCCAGAGTTATCAACTTGCGTTGTCGCGTCATTCCATAAACAACATGCTATCTCAGTCGGTAACATAATTGGATCAAATTTATTTAATATCTTATCGGTTATTGGTATTGTCGGTATTGTAAAACCAATAATAAGTCCACCAGAAATTATGACTTTTGAGATTCCAATTATGATTGTTTTCGGGCTAGTAATTATACCGTTAGCACTCATAAAACAACCCATATCTCGCGTTTATTCATTTCTTTTAGTCGCGGGTTATTTTGCATTTATTTACGGTTTATTCTTAAGATAGTTACGTATAAATTAAATATTATTATTATGATTGGATTCAACAATGTAACATATACATATCCTAACGGGATGGGAGTTTTTAATGTCCATTTAAGGATATTACCTAGTGAGTTTTACTTTCTAATCGGTCCTTCCGGAGCTGGAAAAACAACTATCATTCGACTGATATATATGGACATGTTCCCGGATAGAGGTGAAATAAATGTAAATCGATTTTCATCAAAAAAGATAAGGAAACGTAAAATTCCGCAATTGAGACGAGAAATTGGGTTGATTCCACAGAATTTCAACTTATTGAATGATCGAAATTTATTTGAAAATGTTGCTTTACCGCTCCATGTTATTGGATGTGATAAAAAAGAAATCCGAGATAGGGTGATAGCGTTGTTAGTAGAAGTTGGTTTAGAAGATAAAGCATACGAGTACCCAAGGGAATTATCCGGTGGAGAACAGCAACGAGCATGCATTGCGCGAGGTCTTGTAAAAGATCCGGCTATAATTTTAGCGGATGAACCAACGGGTAATTTAGATCCATCAACTGCTCTACAAATCTTAAGACTATTAGAACGTATTAATAGAAAAGGCACTGCAGTTTTGATGACATCCCATAATTATAGATTAATTAAAGAATTGGGTCACCGTTTTATAGAAATAAAAAATGGAATTATACAAACCGGATGAGTAAAATAATTTATCTATTTCACGAAGGGATAAGAAACCTTTGGAGACATAAATTAACAGCTGTTACAGCTATTGGTTCGGTATTCTTTTCTTTATTGATAATAGGGACTTTTATAATAGTTCATCAAAATTCATATCAATTAATAGACTACATTAGATCAAAATATAAAATTGAAGTATTTTTTGAAAATCACGTTACCAGCGATGATGCACAGCAAATAGTCGATCAAATAAAAGAGTTAGATGGAGTGCAGTCTATTGCCTTGATTACTAAGGATGATGCTCTGAAAATATATCAAGAGCAATTCAATGAAAATTTAGTTGATATATTAGGGTACAATCCTCTACCAAATAGTGCTGTAATAAATATAGAGAAACATGGAAATACAGAAGTTGATGTTCGACCACTAATTATTAATTTGGAAAAAATACCAAATATTGATGAAGTGGTTTATGAAGGCACGTTAATCAGAAGAGTAGAATACTTTTATAACATTACAGTCAGAATAATTTCATATATTGCTATTGGATTGCTAGTTATCACTATAATTGTAATATCTAATACCATAAAACTATCTGTCTACGCCAAACAAGATCTTATTCAAAACTTAAAGTCCATTGGCGCTACTAAACGATTTATTAGAATACCATTCATTATTGAAGGTATTTTGGAAGGAATAATAGGGGCATTACTGGCAATAGCAGTTCTGTACATCGCTGTGAGAAGCAGTAATATGTATTTTACAGATATTATTTCATTTAAAATTGATTTTGATATTATTGGTATTATTTGGTTATTCGCAATTGCAATTTTTATAGGTTTAATAGGTAGTTATAGGGGAATTAGAACATTACTCAAGTAAACTTGATATTGATGTCAATTTTGAAATGCTCTAAATTGTAAGTTATGGATAAACTCCAATATAATCAATTGAATGAACGGGAAAGCAACATATTACGAATTGTTATAGAAGATTATATTGAAGAAAACCAACCGGTTGCTTCAAATAATATTAAATTGAAGTATAATATTCCTTTTAGTCCGGCAACAATAAGAAATATATTAGCTAGATTGGAATATTTCGGATTTCTTAGCCATGCTCATATATCATCGGGACGCGTTCCAACTGATTTAGGATATCGTTATTATGTAGATCAAGTCATCAATCATGATGAAGTGAAACCAGGATCATTCGAAAATATTCGAGAACAATTATTAAATGTGTCCGCCAACGTCGATGAATTAATGCAGGGTACAGCTCTAATACTTGCTAAAGTCAGCGGTTTGTTTGGAGTAGTATTAATTTCTGAAGTGCGTAAAAGCATTTTAACTGAAATCGAATTAGTGTCATTATCATCTGAAAGATTATTGATGGTTATTGCATTGAAATCCGGATTGCTGAAATCACTTGTATTAAATCTTGATATTTCTGTTAGTCCAAGCGATATAATTACTGTTAACCGAATATTACGTGAAAGATTAATTGGACTTAGTGTTGATGAAATACAAGCATCGATATCTGAACTGTTGAAGAATAATAACGTTCCAAAGCATGAAATTATTCAGATAATATTTCAACATCCACAGCTTCCTTTCCAATTAAATCGTAACAATCAGCTTTATATGTCATCTTATAAAGGGTTGTTGAGTTATCCAGAATTTCAGAGATATGAAACATTACAAAAAACAATTTCCGGTCTGAATGAGAAGCATATAAAGCATATATTATCTAATAATGTTTTAGAGAAAAATATGCTCACAATAATTGGAAATGAGGGCGAAAATGATTTATTAGATCATTGTTCAATAATTGCATCGGGTTTTGATAGTGATTCGATTACTGGAAAACTCGGTATTTTTGGGCCAACTCGTATTCCATATAAAAATATTATTAGAATTTTAAAAGAATTTGTGGAGATTATGCCAAATGTCTGTTGATAAGAAGAAAACGCCAAAAAATGGTTCTCCTGTTGCAGGAGAACCGGAAAATCAAAAAGATACAAAGCCTAAAATATCAGGCGATAAGAAGAAAATGCAGGATTTAAAAAAGCAGATATCAGAGCTTGAAGAGAGAAATCTGCGGTTAAAAGCCGAATTTGATAATTTTCGTAAACGACGTGATAAAGATATGTTTCGGATGCTTGAGTATGAAGGTGAGGAAATGCTAAAAAATTTACTGCCAATAGTAGATGATTTAGAAAGAGTTGTAGGAGCTATTAATAGTGAAAA
>JBHPEE010000010.1:0-38355 GCA_042577295.1 Fidelibacterota bacterium
ATATTATTATTTATATTGTTGATAATGTGGATATGTTTCAAAAGTTTTTATGTAAAATTATATTATTTATGACTGCAATAAGTTCGATTATTTAAACAAGAACTTTATGTGGATAGTGTTGATGTTTTTGGGGATAATTAATAGCCAAAATTCATCATTAAAAGAAATTTGATTTTTCAAAAAACATTAAATTTTTTGTAAAAAAGATGTGATTAATTTTGTGTATAACTAACGACGGTAAATTAACCAAATATAATTTGATGTGGAAAACTTGGGACTATTATTATTTTATTGAAATATAGAATTTTTCCCGCGCATCTTGAATGAAATTTACATACCAATCCATTTTCTTTTTATTTAAAGCCATTGCTTCAATATCAATCCAGTGTGTTTTAAGATTTGGATACCCACCTTCTTTAGCATCTTCGAGCCATAACAAATGATACCCCAGGCTAGTCTTAACCGGCTGACTGCACTCATTAAGTTCCAGATACTGTAACACTTGGCCAATCTCTGGAATAGCAAAATCGTTTGGGTTTATCCACCCAAGGTCGCCGCCATCTTTATTGGTTTGCTCATCAACAGAATGCCGCTCAGCAAGAGCAATAAAATCATCAATCGTTTTTACGGAATCTTTTATTGTAGCAGCAAAATCATATACTTTTTGTTCATCATTTTCTGTGATTGGCGGATTTATTAAGATATGTCTTACACGCACCTTGTCACCTTGTTTTTCTAATGGTTGTATTATGTGATAACCGAAAGCTGTTTTAACCGGCTTGCTTATTTCACCAATATCAAGCGTGAAAGCTACTTCCTCAAACTCACTAACCAATGTACCTCGACGCGTAAAACCAAGATCACCTCCGCGGTTTTTAGATCCCGGGTCTTGTGAATATACTTTAGCTAATTCTGAAAAATCTGATCCAGCGTAAACCTCATTACGCAAGCTATCCAATAAGATTAATGTAGCTTTTATGCTTGCTTCGCCCGGCTTTAGAGGTAGTAAATTATGACGTAGTTTGATCTTTGGTGGAAAAAAAGGTAAACTGTCTTTGTAGACAGTAAAGAAATTTTCAACTTCTGTTCTATTTACTGTAACGCTCTGTAATTTCATTTGTTGAAATTTATCTGCATAGAGTCTATCGCGAATATCGAACCAATATTCCCGCTTAAAATCGCGTAACGGTTCGCCAAGCATTTCCTCGGCCTTTTCTTCGCTCCCCGCTTGGGAAAGAATATTATTGATTTGTGCCTCTAGAGCTGTATCAACTTCTTTATCTTTTACGATTATATTAGTGTCACGCATGGCGAGCTGTAAAACAATCTTTTGATCGATCAACGATTGTAATACTTGCGTTTGTAACCGTTGATATAACTCCATGTTTTGATTTGGATCTATATTTTGTTGCATAGCCGTGACATTGACTATCTGTGCCAATTCACTTTTTAAAATTATATTGTCTGCGACAATTACAGCAATGCCATCAATGATTGGCTTATTTTCCTCTGTTTGACAAAAAATTATATTTGAAAAAAGTAGAATACTAAAAAATACAAGTTTTATCTTTAGTGATTTCATTAATTGTTCTCTATGTTTATTTTTACAGTATAGTGATTTCTTAAACTATCTAAAAAGCGAATCGATCTGAGCGCCTTTTTTTGATTGAATAATCGCTGATAGATCTCATCATAGGCTTCGTCAATATTAATTTGCGAACCGGCCCTATATCGATTTAAAACCTCAATCACATGATATCCGTAATCTGTATTAATAGGACCGATAATAAAATTTGTTCTGTTATTTGAAAAAATCTCTAAATCTAATTGTTCGGCGAGATCACCTTTTTCTACAAAAGCGATGTTTACATTATAATTCGCTAAAAGTTTTTTTCTATCAATAGAGTTCTTTGGCTGTTTCAGGGCATTTGATATGTCTCGAGCAATCGAGTCTGATGTTGTAAAATAATGCATTACTCTGGCACCGTCAGATAGATGTCTAAAAGAACTCCTGTATTTATCATAATAGGTTTTAATTTCTGAATTTTCAATAGATATTTGCGATGCAACATGATTATTCATGAAAGCATTGCCAAACAAATCTTTCCGATAAGCATTTACTTGCGAGTTCAAAGTTGCGTCATTGCCCAATCCGCCCTGTTTTGCCGCAATAAAAAGCAATTCCCTATCAATCCACGATGCAACTACATCATTAATAGAATAGTTTTGATTGGAAACGGAAAGTTTTAGTCTCTCAGCTTCAGCGAGGCTAAGTACCGAATTTTCTACACGGGCTATGATTGGGATGTCAACCCCGCTCTCTTTTGCACAAGATGCAAACAATAAAAGAACAATAAATAGCAATAATTTTCTCATAGACACTACATTTTAAACATCAAAGTTAGGAAAAGTTTCATTTAGAAAACAGTTCAACAAATAAATCCAACGCTTTTAATGAATGGGCAATATTATCAGCCTTAATCGAAATTGAAAAGCCATCTTTGGATGGGGCAAAAAGATAACTAAAATTGTTTATTGTCATTTTTTCACCAACAGTGGCAATTAACACCTGAACTGATGAAAAGGGTGAAAAATCCGTTAATCTTAATTTGAGATTAGAACCAATTACGAAAACGGATGTAACAGCAGTTCCGGTTAGTTTTACACGAAGAATTGAAATATATATTAAATTTTTGGCAGATTCCGGTAATATGCCAAACCGATCGAGCAACTCCTCTTCAATTTTGTTTACTGCATCAACATCGCAAGCCCCGGAAAGCTGTTGGTAAAAATATAATCTATCCTGTACAAGTGGCACATAATCGTCACCCAACAAGGCATTTATTGGTAGAGAAATCTTGGGTGGCAATTGGCGCACATCGGCATTGCCGGATGATTCATCGACGGCTTCTTGTAATAACCTGCAATACATTTCAAATCCTACAGCCGCAATATTTCCGCTTTGTTTATAACCAAATAGATTACCGGCGCCACGAATTTCAAGATCTTTCATAGAAATATCATAACCGGAGCCTAAAGAAGTAAAATGTTCGATCGCCTTTAAACGCTTATGAGCATTTTCGCCGATAGTTTTGCCGTGTGGTAATAACAAGTAACAATAAGCCTGCCGGTGACTCCGCCCAACACGCCCCCTGATTTGGTATAATTGAGAAAGACCAAAATTTTGTGCACGATTGATAACAATTGTGTTAGCATTTGCCACATCTAACCCGGATTCGATTATTGTTGTACAGAGTAAAATATCAATGTCGCCTGCAAAAAACGAAAGCACTGTACCCTCTAAAGCCTTCGTGCTCATTTTACTATGTGCTGCTCCGGTTGTGTGATTAGGGAAAAGTTCAATCAGTTTTTTATGTATAAAAGGAATTGAAGCAATATCATTATGTAAAAAATATATTTGCCCTCCGCGCACAAGTTCATTATTAACAACGCTTTTGATGTTGTTCCAATTGAAATACTGAACAAATGTTTTAATGGGGCGCCGTGTTTTTGGTGGCGTACTAATCTTGCTTATGTCGCGTATACCAAACAACGCTTGTTGTAATGTCCGCGGTATAGGAGTAGCAGTAAGCGTTAAAACATCAACGGTCAAACGCATTTGGCGAAATTTTTCCTTATGTTTTACACCAAACCGATGTTCTTCGTCAATTATTAACAATCCCAAATCCGGAAAGCAAACATCTTGCGAAAGTAGTCGGTGAGTACCGATTACCAAATCGGTGTTACCTGTCAGCATTTTTTCTAAAATTTCTTGTTGTTGCTTCTTCGTTTTAAATCGTGACAATAATTCAATATTTACGCCTAGCGGCTCTAATCGTCCCTTAGTCGACATAAAATGCTGGTCGGCGAGAATTGTTGTAGGCGTTAAAAAAAGAACCTTTTTACCCGAGATAATCGCTTTTAAGGCTGCTCTTAGGGCAACCTCTGTCTTTCCAAAGCCCACATCACCACAAATAAGCCTATCAACCGGGAATTCTTTTTCCATATCCGAAAGGACAGCACCAATTGCGGCTTTTTGCCCGGGTGTTTCTTCGTAGGGAAATGAGATCTCTAGTTCTCGCATGAAACTATTGTTTATATTGTATTTAAACCCGCGCTTTATATTGCGAGAACTATATAAATTAACCAAATCTCGAACAACTGTTTTCGCAGAATCTTTTGCTGCTTGCTTTTGCCTTTTCCATTTAGGACTGTTTAATGTAGAGAGATTTGGTTTTTTATCGCCGGAAACGAGCATTCTATGAACACGATTGAATTTATCTATTGGAACGTAAACATTGGTATTGTCCGCATATTCAATTTTAATAAATTCCTGATTTACATTATCTTGGGTTATAAGTGTGTTTAGTCCTCGGTATAAACCAACACCAAAGTCCTGATGTACCAGAGGATCTCCCCAATCTAAATCCTCTAAGGAGGAAAATTCTTTTTGGGAAATTTCGGAAATAGAATCAACTGTCCAACGTGAACGATATACAGGTTTTTGGCGATTAAGTTCAGAAAGTGACAAACAACAAAAATTCAAATCTTTTGAATAAAAACCGCTTTCTAGAGTACTGTGTATTAAGGTACAGTTTTCAAGGCTATATTTATCTAGAACCGTTTTTGAGTTAATGTTGTCCGAAAATAGAAAGACATTAGCGGATTTTGTTTTTTTTAATGCTGAAGACAGTGAAACGCTATTATTAGAGTCGCTATCGTCTGAAATATTTAAATTTTTACAATTCAGATTAATGTCATTGTCATGGTTTTTGCTGAAATGTATGCTAAACAATTCAAAATTTTTATTTAACCAAATAATTTTAAAAGTGTTTTCTAAATACCCTATCAAAGAAATTTGGTCATCTGAAGCAGCATTTTTATTTGGTGGCGAAAGTATTTCTATGCGATTTATATTTTTAATAGTACGCTGAGACCTTGGGTTAAATAAACGTATAGAATCAATTGTATTCCCAAAAAATTCTATACGTGTCGGATTAGCAGCATACGGTAAAAATATATCTAAAATTCCGCCGCGCGTAGAAAAAGTTTTGGGAATTTCGGTTCGGTCAACTTGTTCATAACCCCAATCAACTAAAGCCGCTAACAATGATTGACGATTTGGTGTTTCGTTAACCTTTAGGACAAAGGAGACATCCTCCTTGGTTATTCTATCAACAGCCGGCTCATTGGCGGCGGCATACGATGTAAAAATTAAACCGGATGTATTTTTACGAAAAAAATTGACCGCCTCTGATCTATAGCGTTCATTTTCAAGATTAAAGCCCGGAATGTCCATATCGTTTATTACGGATTCAGGAAAGATTGCTATTTTATCGGGAATTAAATTATAGCACGCTAAATACAATCTTTCGGCTAAGGCACTTGTATCTAAGACAACTAGGGCTGGCTTACCGTGCATACTTTCAATAGAAAGCAATATCAAACTTGCAGCCGATGGCGTAAGCCCAGAAAAACTCAGAGTAGTATTAAATACGTCTTTCTTGATATTTAGATTGCTTGCTATGTTTGCCAGCAATTCCGATAAAGATGTTTCACGTGAAACGTTCATTTTGATTTATAAAGCAAGACAGACAATACACCAACGTCGGCAGGGGTAACACCTGAAACACGCATAGCCTGACCCAGTGTTTCGGGCTTAACAAAGTCAAGCTTTTCACGCGCTTCGTTTGACAGGCTGTTAATAGAAAGATAATCAAAATCCTTTGGTATAAAAAACTTCTCCTGTGATTTTAATCGTTCAATTTGTTCATGTTGTCGAACGATGTAGCCGGCATATTTAATTGTTGTCTCGGCCTCAGTATGAATTTCGTCAATGATATGATTATCAAAACTGGAATGAAAGCAGTTTTCTGTAAAACGTTCTGGCAAATGAGAAAGCTTAACGCCCGGCCTCTTTAGAACTTGTCTTGCAGGCTGAGAATGTTTAATGGTTGTTCCATCAATGTCTGAGAGCGTATTGTTTATTTCGTTTGGTGAAACGCTTTTGTTGAGATTTTCTACAATGCGTTCAGTGGTTTGAATTTTGTTAAAAAGAAAATCATAAAAATCATCACCTATCAAACCGTATTTATTGGCCTTTTCTGCAAGTCGCTGATCTGCGTTAGAGTATCGCAATAGCAACCGATGTTCCGCACGCGATGTAAACATGCGGTATGGTTCCATAGTATCTTTGGTTATAAGGTCATCTATTAAAACGCCGATGTAGGCTTCGTCACGGCGAAGAGTAAGTGACTGTTGATTTAATGTTGATTTAGCCGCATTAATTCCTGCGATTAACCCCTGCCCTGACGCTTCCTCGTAGCCGGATGTTCCGTTTATCTGTCCCGCAAAATATAATCCGCTTATAAATTTTGATTCAAGCGTGGCCCTTAGCTGTGCCGGAGGAAAAAAATCATATTCTATAGCATAGCCGGGTCGTAAAAACTCTGCTTTTTCTAATCCGGGAACTTGGTGCAACGCATTTAATTGTACATCTTCGGGAAGACTAGAAGAAAATCCGTTCACGTAGATTTGATCCGAATTACGCCACTCCGGTTCTAAAAACAACGTATGAGAATTGTGGTGTGAGAAACGATGAATTTTATCTTCTATTGAAGGGCAATAACGCGGACCTTCGCCAAAGATATCTCCTGCAAATAAGGGCGAACGTTTAATATCGGTATAAATAATGTCGTGACAAGAAGGGTTTGTTTTGGCCACATGGCAGGGTATATTGGGAGGATTAAAATTCTTTGTCTTATACGAAAACGGTACAGGGTTTTCATCGCCAACGACCCTGTCTAGTGTGTCCCAATTAACCGATTTTTTAAACAGTCGTGGCGGTGTCCCTGTTTTAAGGCGTCCCGCCTTAAAACCTCTTTTGTTGAGAGATTCTGTAATTCCGATAGAATTTGATTCTCCCATGCGCCCAGCGAGTATTTTTCGGTTTCCAATGTGAATAAGACCATTTAAAAAGGTACCACACGTTATTACCGCTGAATTGCATACAAGCTGATCACCCTTGCGCAGAACAACACCGCAGATTGAATTGTTCTTTTCAATAATATCGACGACCTCGCCGCCTATTAAGGTGAGATTTTCAGAGTCTTTCACTAAACTTAGAACATAACTTTCATATACACGCTTATCGGTTTGGGCGCGTGGTGACCAAACTGAACGTCCTTTTGAGCGATTTAAAAGCTTAAACTGTAACCCCGCGGTATCCGCGGCATGACCCACAATACCACCAAGAACATCAATTTCACGTACGATTTGTCCTTTTGCCAGACCCCCAATTGCCGGATTACATGACATGCGTGCAATGGCATGTATATCCTGAGTTATGAGGGCAGTTTTAGCTCCGAGACGTGAGCTTGCAAGAGCAGCCTCTGCACCGGCATGACCGCCACCAACAACAATTACATCATATTTATTGGATACATGTTTCACGTGGAACTTATTTGCCTACGCAGAATTTGTTGAAAACATTATTTAATATATCGTCTGGCGTGGTTTTTCCCAATATAGCGTCGAGAGCGCCTAGCGCTTCCCGCATTTCAATAGAAATAAGTTCATAGGCGCACCTTGGATTGTTTAAAAGGCCAATAGCAGCACTTAGTCTGTCAAAACAATTTTGCAATGCGTGCTGTTGACGGCTTGTTGTAATTGTGATATTATCGGATAAAGAACCACTAATTCCAAGAGATGATTTTATTCGTTGTTTTAATAATTTAATATTTAAACCGGTTTTGGCAGATAAAAATATTCTCTCTGAATGAGATAGTTTTAGCGCTTCTGTTTCTTCTTTGGTTAGCTGGTCGACCTTATTCATAATTTCGATAATAGGAATAGTTTTTGGATAGTCACCATAATTGGTTTTAACTAATCCGGGATCATTTACTAATATAATTAAATCAGCTTTTTTTAAATAATCGAAGGTTCTGCTCACGCCTTCCTGTTCAATTTCTTCAATGGTTTGACGTATTCCGGCGGTGTCAACTAAATTTATCGGTACGCCGTCTAAAATTAGAGTTACATCTATCGCATCGCGCGTTGTCCCGGGCCAAGGACTTGTGATTGCCCGATTACTTTCAGACAAGACATTTAATAGGGTGGACTTGCCAACATTTGGCGCTCCTGCAATAACAACAAGGGCCCCGCGATTAAGCATACGAGCCTGCCTGTATGAGCCTAATAGTTCATGGATTTGTCGGGCTTGTTCAGTGACAATAGCCAATACTTTAGTATTTAAATCCGACTGAAGCACGTCTTCAGATATATCAAGTTCAAATTCAACTATTGAAACCGCATCTATTAAATTTTGTTGAAAGAAATTTAACTTGTCGGATAGCTCACCATGAAGTAGACGTAAATTTAAACGACTGCTTTCTTCTGACAGTGAATGAATTAAAGAAGCAACCGCCTCTGCCTGCACAAGATCCATTTTTCCATTAATAAAAGCACGCTTTGTAAACTCTCCAGGTTCTGCAATCCGAGCACCAAAATGGCAACAGGTTGATATAATTTTATCCAAAACAACAGGACTGCCGTGGCATGATATTTCAATTAAATCTTCACCGGTATATGAGTTCGGCGCCTCAAAGAGCGTAACGATGGATTCGTCAATTTCGACTCTATTTTCGTCATGAAGATAAACTAAAGTTGCTCGTCGTGGCTTTAGCTTTGTGCGCAAACTGTTATTATTTAATAACTTGTTGGTAACTAAAATGGCTTGCGGGCCGCTGAGGCGAACAACCGCAATTCCGCCAATACCATAAGGTGTCGCCGGAGCAACGATTGTATCAGAGGTCATTTTTTCTTAACTATTTCCGGTTGCGCAACGGGCTGATGTGGTGTTAAGTATTTTTGTTGAAGAATAGTAAGAACATTAAATAACGTATAATAAAGATTTAAACCGGACGGTAAGCGGTAAAAAATGAAAATGAAGAAGATATTCATAAAATACATCATTTGTTTTTGTTGTCCCGCACCCGCGGCAGTTGGTGTCATTTTTTGTTGAATGAACATTGATACAGCCATTAAAAGGGGTAGAACATTAATCGGAAAACCGCCTATTTCAAGTAATGTGTCAGGAGCTGAAAGGTCGGTTATCCATAACATGAACGGCTCACCGCGCAATTCAATTGTTGATCTGAAAACCTGAAATAGCGCAAATAGTAGAGGCATCTGTATTAACATGGGTAAACAACCGCCCATAGGATTAACGCCCTCCTCTTTATATAGTGCCATTGTTGCTTTATTTAGTTTTTGCGGATCTTTGGCGTGCTTTTCCTTCAAAGCTTTAAGTTTTGGCTGAACAGTGCTCATTTTTTTCATCGATGTGTAGCTCTTTTTTGTTAGCGGATAAACAAGCACCTTAACGAAAATTGAAAAGATTACTAACACGACACCATAGTTTGGTATAAATTTATGCATTGCAACTAGAGCAGCTAAAACACCTCTGCTTATTGGACGAATCAAAGAGAACCCCATAGACATAGATTGTTCCAAATTAACACCAAGCGAAGAGACGTTTTTATACTCCAAGGGCCCCAGATATAATGAAAAAGAGTTACTAGAATTTACTTGTTGACTTACGGAGACGTCGAATTGGGGAACCTCAGATTCGTATGTGCCGGCAAGGGATGCTCCAACCGCGTTATCGGCTGGTATAATTGCAGTTAAAAAGTATTTATTTCGAGTGCCCGCCCAATTGGTTTGTCCACGATATTTTTCATCCAGTATCTTATCCTTACGTAATTTTTCTGAACTGAGCTCGTCACCTTGATAAACATATGCTTTATAGTAAAACAATTCATCCTTCAGGTTTTTTTCTGTGGCGGGCAGACCACCGTTCCAAGACAATGAATAAATTCCTTGCGAAATCTGATCCCTTACTTCTGACAAGTCAAAAGAAATGTCTATCTTGTACGAATTTGGAATAAAGGTTAGTGTTTTTGAAACTGTTTTCCCCAATACAATAGTAGTGAATTTTATTGATTCTGTTTCACGCCCAACGGAGAAATTTCTCTTTTCGCCACTTAAGCTCCACGGCTCACTTAAAATTAATGGAATGCCATCAACAGAAATTGCCTCAAACAACAAATTGTCATTATTGAAGTTATCCACAAGTTGTACAGATGTTGAGTCGGTTGCTTTATAATTTTTTAAGATAAATGAAGTAAAGGAGCCGCCGTTTCTATTGCTTAATTTTGCAGAAAAAAGTTCTGTTTCAACGGTTACTATCTGCTCGGCAACATATTGTTGAACAATATTGGAGGCAGGACTGTCTGCAATACCTCTTGCGGGAAGATCAGCGATTTCAGCTTTTACCGAAACAGATTCTTTTTGTTGTGCGGGAGCAGTTGTAATAGTGTTACTTGGTGATTCTTGTTGTTCCGGGGGTGCCACAATTTTCATATAATATGGCATCAATATCAAAACGATAGCAATTAGAAAAAAGGCAAAAAGTGTTTTTTTATCCATTATTTTACGGGATCATATCCACCGCTATGAAAGGGATGACATTTGGACACCCTTATTACTATAAGCGGCAAGGCTTTTAAAAAGGTTTTAGTATTTAATACGTCAAGCGCATACTGAGAACAAGTAGGATGAAACCGGCAATTGTTCCCGAGAAAAGGCGAAATAAAAAAGCGATATAAAATAATTGCCGCCTTTAATATTTTTTTAAAGGTGAAATCAATTATATTAAGGATGGAGCGCATTCGATTGATTTAGGCAGATAGCTTTTTTCTGCCCTTTTTACGTCTGCGACTAATAATATTGCGTCCACCTACAGTTTCCATTCGGGATCGGAAACCATGTTTGTTCTTTCTTTTACGATTGCTTGGTTGATAGGTTCTCTTCATTTCATCTCCAAATTTAGACCCGGAAAATACGTTTATTGAACACAAAATCAAAAAGAAAATAGAAAACAAAATAAATAACCACACCATAAGGAAAAAACAAGAATATTTTTAAAAAAAACAAAAAGAGTTTTGGACTGTATGCGCAGAGTACTGTAATTTTTATTGACACATCACCGTGGATAACCTGTGGATAATATAAAAATAAATCACGAACATGTTTGGATGGAGGTAAAAGAAAACCTCGCTCGAGAATTACCATCTCATGCCTATAGCACATGGCTTGAACCAATTTTAGCAATTGCAATAAATGACACAGAGTTGGTATTAGAAGTTCCGAATCAATTCTTTTTTGAATGGATTAAAAGTCATTATCATGATACAATCGAGTCAGAAGTGAAAGAAAGACTTCAAAACAACTTTTCTGTTAAATACACAATTGCACCTAGCGGAATAAATGGATCACAAGTTAATTTGGAAAATATTGACGTAGACCAAAAACAGCAAAGAAAAAGATTCAAGCCGCCTATTTTAAACGAACATTACACATTTTCAACATATATTGAAGGCGCAAACAATCAATTTGCCAAGGCAGCAGCGTTATCGGTATCTGAATCTCCGGGAGAAAAAACGTTTAATCCTCTAATCGTCTATGGTGGTGTTGGTCTTGGCAAAACACACCTATTACACGCAATTGGCAACCACCTGCTTACAAAAAAAGAAAATTTTAATATTGTTAGTGCATCAAGTGAAAAATTCATGTTAGATTTTATTTCGGGAATTCAAAAATCAAAATCGATTGAATTTCATCGATTCTATCGGCAGGCCGATGTGTTATTGATAGACGATATTCAGTTTTTTCAAGGAAAAGAACAAACACAAGAACAATTTTTCCATACCTTTAACGAATTATATCAATCTGGTAAACAAATAGTACTTACTGCGGATAGATATCCGGGCGATATGAAGGGTTTAGACGATCGGTTGTTATCGCGATTTAACTCTGGACTTTCAGTTGACATACAACCACCCGATTTTGAAACAAGAGTAGCAATATTGTTAGAGAAAGCAGAACAGAACGGATTAAATCTTCCTTATGCAATGACAGAATTCATGGCGACACATATAAAAAACAATATTCGTGAATTGGAGAGTACCATTATTCGTATTTTAGCATATTCATCCTTGTCAAATAAAGAAATTGATGAAAAGTTGATAAAGAAAGTTGTTAAAGAGCGGCTCGGAAAACGGTTTTTAGCTGAGATCACGCTGGAAGATGTTATACGTAGAGTCTCGGAAGTAACATCAATTACAGAAAAGGATATCGTTGGACAAAGCCGGAAAAAAGAATTGGTTGAAGCAAGACAGATTACAGCATATCTCAGCAGGGAAATATTAGGAGCATCGCTTTCTAGCATTGGCATATATTTGGGAGGTCGGGACCACACAACAATTTTACATGCTTGTAAAAATATTGAAGAAAAAATGCAATCTGAGAAACGAATAAAACATCAGGTCGAATCAATAAAAAACGAGCTTTCGGCAGCGACGCTATAAGGCTAAATTTTTTAATGATAACCGCACTAAAAAGCGTAAATTTGATAAAAAGGAATATTTATTAATAGGAGTGAAATATGCAAAAAGGTAGTTTAAATAAGGTACAGTTAATTGGGCACTTAGGTGCAGATCCGGAAAGTCGGTTTACGACATCGGGTAGTGCAGTTACAAACTTTAATTTAGCAACAAATGAATCATGGAAATCCACAGAAGGCGAAGCAAAAGAAAAAACAGAATGGCATCGCATTGTACTGTTTGGAAAAATGGCGGAAACAGCAGCAGAATATATGAAAAAAGGTCAATTAGTATATATTGAGGGACGTTTGCAAACAAGGTCATGGGACGACAAAGATAACGTAAAAAGATATACCACCGAAATATTATGTGATAATTTTACAATGTTAGGACGCAAAAGCGATGATGCTGGATTCAGCTCTTCAGCTAAAGAACCCGAGCAAGACGACGACCTTCCTTTTTAAAATATAACCTAATCAATTGAGGGGCTTTTGTTGCCCCTCTTTTTTATCAAATTTTAACAAAATCTAAAAAAATCAATGACAAAAGAAAATGATCTAAATAAATATTCGGTAAGACCAAAATCCGTCCGATATTTGCTTGGATACCTTGCGTTGTTTTTAGGAAGTATTTTGGTAAAAATAAAGATTAAGGGAAGTGAAAACATTCCTAAGAATGGTTCGTTCATTGTAGCTTGTAACCATTTTAATATATTAGACGCCTTTTTTGTTGTTTTTGCAATTAAGAAGCCGATTAATTTTTTAATGGCAAGTGACCAAACAATAGTGACTAAATTTATGTGGGCGCCTTGGCTGTATGGTTTTATCCCGACAAACAGGCAAAACATTGCCCCGACGACAATAAAAAATTCTCTAGCAGTCATTAAAAAAGGTGAAGTTTTAGGAATATTCCCGGAAGGTACGGCGACAGAGCATTTTATTAGACCGGCCAAAAATGGAGCCGCTTATTTAGCGATGAGAACAGGCGTAAAAATATTGCCCATGAGTTTGATTGGAACGGATAATATTTGGAATAATTTGTTTGAAGGAGTGAGATCAAAATTGCAAATAAATATAGGAGCCCCATTCCTACCAAAGATTCTTCCTAAAGAACGTACAGAACGTAACGAAGCAATAAAAATAACGGGGGAGGAAATAATGTGTAGAATAGCGGCATTAATACCAAACGAATATCATGGTGTATATGCCGGAGATAAAAGAATTAATAATTATCGGTCAAATGTGCTCTCGGCGAATTAACAATAATAAAGTAAACCCCACACAATATTAATATTCCGCCCGCTAAAGTAATGATCGGAACTTTCTCTAAAAAAATTATCCATGCAAGGATAGAGGCAATTATTGGTTCCCCAAGAGGGACAGAAACAACAATCGTTGGCGAAGTATATTTAATAGCATAATAAAATAGGCTATGCCCTAAAATTGTAGGAATGATGCCGAGCGCAACCAACCAGACTATATCGGTTGAATGTATTGCAAAAACGCTTTCTCCTCCCAACTTAGATATTAGTAATAAGAAAAAAGCAGCAATTGTATATAGCATTCTTGTATATGCTATAGTGCTTGAATTAACCCGTAATTTATCTGCTAAAATGTAAACCAGTGCAATGAAGAGAGCCGCCAACGTACCGAATAATTTTCCCAGCAAAGAGCCGTCGTTTAGCACAAAACCGGAGCCGGCAATAATAACAGTTCCACATAAAGCCAAAACAAGCCCAAGAAAGATTAAGGGACTTAAGGTTCTTTTAAGAATTAACCGCTCAAACAATATAGTAAACATTGGTGCGGTTATTCCTAATAAAGTAGCATTAGCAATACTTGTAAGTTTTACTGCACTATAAAAGCTTGCAAAATGTAAGGCCAGAAAAAGACCGGAAAAAAGATATAATTTATAACTTTTCTTTTCTATGGCAGTTTGATGGTAGAGGGCAGTAAAAATCCAAACAAAAACACTTGCAATCGCCAAACGCCAAAATGAAATTACGACAGCAGAAACCTCAGGTAAAAACCGGGCAATGATCGAGGATGTACTTACACTTAATAACGCAAGTGTAAGAATTAAGTTTATTTTATTTTTCAATGTATGATTAAAAAATAATTTAGAAAAAAATAGCAATATTTATCTTCAAGGGGCAACATTGTCAGAAGAGAAGGTTTATTGATCGCCCAAACCCTCATTGCCAGAGTCTAAAACAAATTTCCATTCACCGCTTGTATCTTTTTTCCATATGGATACATATGTTCCTTTTTGTCTGGACTTACCGTCAACGATCTCATAAGTACCATAAGTATATCCAAGATCACCTGATTTAGCAACCTCTGCATGAAGCGGATTCCAGGTAAAGACTGTTTTAGAATCATCACTTTGAAATAAATCTATAATTTTATTTTTTCCAACGATAGGCATTCTGTTGGGACTCAACATTACGCCATCGTCAGCAACATAAAACAAAAAAGCATGATTCATGCCCTTTTCTTTACTCAAAGTCGAGAAAGCCATGTCTACGGCCATTAATTCTTTATTCATATCGATGCTCACAGGTTTATTACATCCAATTAATAATAAAACTAAAATAATTAAGCTCTTTTTCGTCATCTAAAACTACATTTATAACGTACTATTTATAACGTAAACAGTTTTTAGTTGCCAATATTCATGTCCCGGCACACCCGAAGCTACGCGGTATATGTTTGGAGTTGGTAGCCCTTCTTTTAATTGGCTGAATTTTTCAGCAGCTATGATACTTTCATTTTGTGAAAACAATGTTGATAAGACGCAGAAAACAAAAATTAATAATAATGAGCTAGTTTTATTCATAAGTTAGTAATTTGATTAAAAATAAGTCTGAAATATTAAAAAACAATAATATATAATATGAAAACAATAATTGATTAAAGCTATACCAACAATGGATAAAATTATTCTAAACGACTTTAAACAATATGCTTAATATGTGTAGTTTTTGGTTCCGAAATAATTAAAAACTGATAAAAAACCATAAACTATGCAAATTGGAATTAGAAGAGAAGATAAAAATGAATGGGAAGCCCGCGTTCCTCTAATTCCAGCTGATGTTAAAAAATTAGTAAAGAACGGGATAGAAGTTTTTTTACAGCCATCACAAATCCGAATATTTTCCGACCAAGAATATATTGATGTGGGGGCAAAAATCACAGAAAACTTGGCATCTTGTTCGGTAATCCTTGCAGTTAAAGAAATACCGATCAATTTTATTGAAAACGGTAAAACCTATATTTTCTTCTCACATACAATTAAAGGCCAAGATTACAATATGCCTTTGTTGCAAAAAATGATCGACGCGAAAACTCAGCTTATTGATTATGAACGCATTGTTAATGAAAATGGACAAAGGCTGATATTCTTTGGTAGACACGCCGGATTAGCAGGTATGATAGATTCACTTTGGGCTCTAGGAAAACGAGTTGAATCTGAAGGCACACAAAATCCATTTAGCTCAATAAAAAAGACGTTTGAATATAGCGGACTTGAGAATGCTAATAGGCAAATTGGTAAAATTGCCGACGAAATAAAGAGGAATGGTATTCCTAAAGAAATGCGTCCGTTGGTTTGTGGCTTTAGTGGTTACGGAAATGTATCGCAAGGAGCGCAGGAGATATTTGATATATTGCCGCACAAAGAAATATCTCCGCAGGAGTTATTGTCTTACAAAAAATTATTTGATGAACCAAAACATGTTTTGTACAAAGTTGTATTTAGAGAAAGTGACCTAGTTGAGACCAAGGATTCATCTAATAAATTTGAATTGCAGGATTATTATGACAATCCCGACAAGTATAAATCTAAATTTGAACAACATTTACCACAACTAACAATTTTAATGAATTGTATTTATTGGGACACTCCATACCCAAGACTAATTACATTGGATTATCTAAAAAAAACTTGGAGCGAATCGGATAATCAGAAATTAAAAGTAATCGGCGATATAAGTTGTGATATTGATGGCGCAATTCAATGTACTGTGAAATCAACTGAACCGGGCAATCCCGCCTATGTTTATAATCCACTGGACTCTTCCATAAGCGATGGAGTTGAAGGGCGTGGCCCAGTTATAATGGCTGTAGATAATTTACCATGCGAACTAGCCGAAGAAGCCTCAAAATCTTTTAGTAAGGTCTTAGTAAATTTTATTCCCCTACTTGTAAATGCAAATTATAATGTTGCTCTAAAAAGTTTAAAATTGCCAGAAGAATTACGTAGAGGAATGATTTTGTATAGAGGAAAGCTTACGCCAGAATACAAATATTTAGAAAAATATTTATAAAAACAAAAAGGAAGACAGATGAAAACAGCTTTGGTGCTTGGGGCAGGTCTTGTAACACGACCACTGGTAGATTATTTATTAAAACATGACGTTCGTGTCCGCGTCGCAAGCCGAACGGTAGAGAAAGCGGAACAATTAATTGGAGACCATCCAAACGGAGAGGCAATTAAGTGGACAGTGGACAAGCAAGATGAATTAAAGAAAATGATTACGGAATCCGATTTAGTTGTGAGTTTGCTACCAGCGAATTATCATGCCGAAATTGCTAAGATATGTATTGAGTTAGACACTAACATGGCAACTACTTCTTATGTAAGCCCCGAAATGAAGGCTTTGGATGTTTCGGCAAAAGAGAGTGGAATTATTGTATTAAATGAATGTGGTGTTGACCCTGGGATTGACCATATGTCGGCAATGAGAATTGTTCACGATGTTAAAAATAAAGGCGGCAAAATAACCAGTTTTATGTCTTATTGTGGAGGGCTACCTGCTCCCGAAGCAAATACAAATCCGTATGGATATAAATTTTCATGGAGCCCAAAAGGCGTTTTACTTGCAGGAAAGAACAACGCTAAATACCGAAAAGACGGCAAGGATATCAGTGTCGATGGCAAAGATTTGTTTGCAAACCATTGGGAGGTTGATGTGCCGAGCTTCGGAAAGCTCGAGGGTTATCCTAATCGAAATTCATTAGATTATATTGAAACGTATGGATTTGAAAGAATAGATACCATGTTTCGTGGGACGCTACGTAATCCGGGATGGTGCGAGACTCTGAAAGCGATTGTGGATTTGAACTATATAGAGCTCGATGAACAAGACTGGTCAGGAAAAACGTATACAGATATGGGTTGGGAAATTATCGGACAGCAACCCTTCGGCGATCTTCGTAAGGCGATGGCAGGCAAACTTGGCATTCAGCAAGACTCTTTTATACTAGATAATTTTGAATGGCTTGGATTATTTTCTACACAATCGATACCGATAGAAAAAGGCGGAGTAATTGATGTATTAACAACAACAATGCTGAATAAGATGTCGTATGAAAAAGGCGAACGTGATATGTTGGTTCTGTATCACAATTTTATTGCAGAATACAACGATGGACGCAAAGAGGAAATCACCTCAACAATGATTGACTATGGAATTCCAAATGGAGACAGTTCAATGTCGCGTACCGTAAGTTTGCCGGTAGCAATTGGTGTACGAATGATACTTGAAGGCAGGTTTTCTAAGCCGGGCGTTTGGATTCCCGTGATACCGGAGCTTTATAATCCAATTTTGGACGAATTGGAAACGCTTGACATTAAATGCGTAGAAAGGTCTAAATCATTAAAAAAATAGGAGAAAAACATGGTTAAAAAACATTTTAAAAAGAATGTGGCAATCGGAATTTTTGTAATTCTATCTCAATTAGTTTTTGGGCAAGTAACCTTCGAAACAAAAGTAACGAGTTACGGATTTATGGGTATGGGAGCATTTGAATCAAACACCAAAACGTACCTTCTAGACGATGCACAGCGGACAGAAACAGATTTAAAATTTACCGGTAAGGTTTTAAAGTATATGAGCCCCAAAGGTACAGAAGTATCAATTGTCCGTCTTGATAAAGGACTGGTATGGAAAGTTGATAATGCTAAAAAGACATATCGTGAACAAACCTTCGCAGAAATCAAAGAAATGATGACACAAGGAGGCGGGTACGAAACACAGGAGATGCCGGAGAAAGACGAAGACTATGAATCTGAGTATGATTGGCAACAGCCGGTTGTAAAAGTAGAACATCTAAAAAAAACTAAAACAATAAACGGATTTAATTGTCAGCACTATTTGGCATCTGTTACAACTGTAGGCGTTCATAAAGAAACAGGAACAAAAGATACAATGCTGTTTGTGTCGAACATTTGGAACGCTAAAGATATTTCAGAAAAAATGGCCCTAGTTAATGATTTTAATAATAAATACATGAAAGCCATGGGAATTGATGTCCCGGGAAACCAAGGTCTTGCGATGATAACCGGCATGTATAAAGAACAAATGGAAACGCTTGAAAACGAAGCCAGTAAATTAAAAGGTTATCCAATTGTTAATGACATGAAGCTTACAATGACCAAAAATGCAATACCAACTAAAGAAGAAGAGACTGAGGATGAAAGTGTATCTTTACGTGACATTCAAAGAGATTTTGGAGGATTGTTAGGTAAAAAACTTCTTAAGGAATCTACGAAGAAAAAGAAAGAAGAAAAGAAATCAAACACCATACAATTATTTCACATAAAAACAGAGGTAAAAAACATTAATTCAAACGGTATTGCCGATGGCATGTTTGAAGTAAAAAAAGGTTATAAACTCAAGAAGAATTAAAAATATTTAATAATAATATCCGCTATTTTTTGAACGCGCTTATTGTAAGGTGGATATACTAATTTTAGCGGTGCAAAGCGATGATGCTTTAGCACTGCTCGTATATTTGAAAACTCCTGAAACGCATAAAAGCCATGTGCCTTTCCCATTCCGCTGTGATTAACCCCCCCAAATGGTAGGTTAGTTTGGGAATATTGTATATAAACATCATTAATGCAAGTTGTTCCAGCCGATGTACCGCTTATTATGCTCTCGACATGCTGTTTATTTTTACTGAAGATGTAAAGTGCTAATGGCTTAGTTTTGTTATTTACAATTTCAATCACTTCATTAATATTAGTATAAGTTAAAACAGGAAGAATCGGGCCAAATATTTCTTCTTCCATTATATCCGATTTTAATGAAACATTGCTTATAATTGTAGGAGATATATAATTGTCTGATTCATCAAACTCTCCCCCAAGTTCAACTTTAGCTCCGTCTTTGATTGCATTAGTAAATAGCTTTTTTAATCGATTAAATTGTCGAGTATCAATAATTCGCGCATAATCTTTAGAGATACTCCATAATGATGTGTCTTCCCCCAGCATTTTTTGTGTGTAATGTTTGAGGTTCTCTATTGCCCGGCCTTGAACCTTTTCATGAACCAATAAATAATCAGGAGCATGACAAGATTGTCCGCTGTTTAGAAGTTTTCCCCACATTATTTTATGAGCAGCGTCTCTAAGTTTGGCTGAATCGTCAATTATCACAGGAGATTTTCCGCCGAGTTCAAGCGTAACAGAAGACAGGTTTTTCGATGCCGCCTCCATAACCTTTTTGCCGGTCTCGGTACTTCCAGTAAAAAAAATATGATCAAAAGGTTTTTTTAATAATTCAATTGCAACTTCTTTATCACCATTAAGTACTGCAACTTCATTCTCAGGAAAAAGCTCATCAACTGCACTTTCAATCAGTTTAGAAGAACTCGGACTGAACTCAGAAGGTTTTAAAATAACACAATTGCCCGCTGCAATTGCAGCGGCCAAAGGTGCAAACATCAAATTAATAGAATAATTCCATGGAGAAATAATTAGTACAACACCTCGCGGTTCGTACTTAGTCCATGAACTGGCAGTCAAGTAAATTGGTGTTTTTCTTGCATGTTTTGGTTTTGCCCATTTGCGCAAGTTCCGACTTGTGTGGCGAATCTCTAATAGACTTACAGCTATTTCGGTAATATCAACTTCTATTGCAGGTCTTTTAAGGTCTGCATATAAAGCATCGCGGATTGCCTGTTTATTATCAAGAATCCAATTTTCAAGATTTTTAAGTTTTGCAATTCTTTCGGTCGTAGATGTTTGGCTCACACGCCATCGATTGTTGACCTGTGCATTAAAAATAGATTCAATATCAGTTTTGTTAAAGAAAATGCCTTGCTGGCTCTGTCTTTCTTGTATCATCATTATAAATGTTTATCTTTTATATAGTGTTTTAACCCAATCTGCATCAGTATCAGTTAAGGACTCGCCTAGTTCCGCAGCTGCTTTCACTTGATTAACATCTCTTTGCCCCAAGAGAACACAGCCGGTGGGGGAATCTTCTAAAAGAGCCCCAAGCAAACCATGCAATACCGGCTGAGGATGATTAGCAAACTTTTTTTCTAATTTATTTTTATTGTCTTGCAGTTTTTTTAGCAATTCAACATTTTGGAACTCAGGAACATTTAAACGGAAATCGCCTTCCTTAAATACTGGAGGTTTATCATATTTACCGGTTAATAGTCCATTTTTAATAGGAGAAAAAAATGCGATTCCGGCGTTGTTTTTCTCTACCCAGTCTTTTAATCCACTTGACTGATAAGAATCGTCCATAACATTACGGTAAGGTTGAATAACAGCAGGATTAACTCGGTCAATATATTGCATAATTTTTACGGAATCCCAATCGGATAATCCAATAAACCGTATTTTCCCTTTGTCTCGAAAACGGTGCACTAAATCCAAGGCATCTTCAAAAATGGTATCTGAATCAAAATTACAATGATGGAAATAATATAGATCAATTACATCTGTTTGTAGATTTTTTAATGATAAATCAATATGTTTTTTTATCATTTTTGGATGGTAATAATGATCAAAACCACCCATGCTCCAACCGACTTTTGTTGCTAAAAAAATATCTTTTCGAGGAATCTCATTCCAAACATCACCAATAATTTTTTCTGAATGGCCATTGCCGTAAACATCAGCAGTATCCCAATGGTTAATGCCGGAGCTCCACGCTTGAAACAATGCAGCTCGAGAATCAACGTCGGATTGATCTGCCCAACCTACAGATTGCCCACCAGAAACATTTCCACTGCCGTAAGACCATGTACCCAAGCTGATAGTAGAAACTTTAACATTAGTTCGGCCGAATGTTATTTTTTTCATAATTCCTCAATTTTAGTGTTCAGAAAATAAGACAGTATATATGTAAACTCACCTGTTAAATTTTAAAATTATTATGATGAAAACCATAGACATCGGACACCAAAATTTATTTTTAGATGAGGCCATAAGCTTACTTGAGACAGAAGTAAGTGATGCAATGTTTAGTGGAAATGTTCAAGCCGTAAAAATTATTCATGGACATGGTTCTGGGGCGTTGCGCAGGGCTGTGTGCAATTGGTGCAACGACCAACACGGTCGATTTAAAGCGATTATAGCCGGGGAGGATTATGATATGTTCCATCCTGAAAGTGCAGCAATGCGCGCTGATTGTGGGTTGCCCTATGATCCTGATTTCGGGAAACGAAACAGGGCAATAACATATATTTGGTTTTTATAAAATTTATGTATCATTAGGAGAATATAATGACAATTGAAAAATCATACCGTACTGTAATAGAGCCATTTATTATTAAATCAGTTCAAACGCTGCGCCTAACATCGCGCGAAGAGCGGGAACAATATTTAAAAGAAGCCCATTATAATTTATTCAAGATAAAATCACAGCACGTATTAATTGATCTATTAACTGATAGCGGCACAGGTGCGATGAGCACCGAGCAATGGGCGGCACTCATGCGCGGCGATGAATCCTATGCCGGAAGTCCGAGCTTTCAAAGATTTGAGGAATCCGTTAAAGATGTATTTGGTTTTAAATACGTTATCCCCACACACCAGGGTAGAGCTGCCGAGAGAATCCTTTTTTCGGTGATGTGCAAAAAAGGTGATGTCGTACCAAATAACACACACTTTGACACAACAAGGGCCAATATTGAATATCGCGGAGCAATTGCGGAAGATTTAGTAATACCCGAAGGAAAAGACCCTAAAAAGATACATCCATTTAAGGGAAATATGGACGTACGGAAACTTCAAAATTTAATTGAAGATGTGGGAGCAAAGAATATTCCGCTCTGTATGTTAACAATAACTAATAATTCAGGCGGGGGTCAGCCTGTTTCAATGGAAAATGTTAAGGAAGTTAAAAAAGTTTTGGAGCCATTTGGAATCCCTCTTTACTTCGATGCGGCACGTTTTGCAGAAAACGCTTATTTCATAAAGTTGCGTGAAGGCGGATATCAAGATAAACCAATTAAAGAAATAGTCCGTGAAATGATGAGCTATGCCGACGGTTGTACGATGAGCGCCAAGAAAGACGGGCTTGCTAATATTGGTGGATTCATTTGCACAAATAATGAGACGCTTGCTCAAGAAGAAAAAGACTTGTTGATTTTAACGGAAGGTTTTCCAACCTACGGAGGATTAGCCGGGCGTGACTTAGAAGCCATTGCTGTTGGATTGCAGGAAGTTTTAGAAGAAGATTACTTGCGCTATCGGCTTGCTGAGGCAAAATATTTAGGCGAGAGATTATTAGAAATTGGCTATCCAATCGTTCAGCCACCGGGAGGACATGCCATTTATATTGATGCTAAAACCATGCTTCCACATATTCCGTCAAATCAATATCCCGGACAAGCTTTGTCTGCTGAATTGTATTTAGCGGGTGGTATCCGTACAGTAGAGATTGGTTCGGTAATGTTTGGAAAAATTGAGCCAAAAACAGGAAAAGAAATCCCAGCAGACATGGAATTGGTACGCCTTGCCCTGCCGCGACGTACACACACCCAAAGTCACATTGATTATGTTTTGGAAGTGGCGAAAGTTGTTTTTAAAAACAGTGAAAACATCAGGGGGATGAAGATCACCAAACAACCAAAATTTTTACGACATTTTACAGCGGAGTTTGAGCCTATTTAACCACGAATTACACTAATTTGTCCTTCCCGATTTGGTCGGTTATCCATTTAAAATAAAGAAACCGCCATTTCGGCGGTCTCTTCGTACTGTTAAATTTTCGCAAAAAAGATTTACTTTATCAGCACTGCTCTTGCTGCGGCTAACCTTGCAACCGGCACGCGGAAGGGCGAGCAGCTTACGTAATCTAATCCAACATTGTGGAAAAAGTAAATACTTTCAGGATCGCCACCGTGTTCTCCACAAATACCAAGTTTGATTTTTGGTTGCACCGAACGACCTTTTTTAACTGCCATTTCTACCAATTGTCCTACACCGCCTTGGTCAATGCTTTGGAAAGGATCGACCGGCAATATTTTTTCTTCTAAGTAAACCGGTAAAAATCCTCCAATATCATCACGGCTAAAGCCGTAAGTGGTTTGGGTTAAGTCATTTGTTCCAAAGCTAAAGAATTCAGCCGCTTCAGCGATTTCATCAGCGACTAAGCAGGCACGTGGAAGTTCAATCATTGTACCAACAAGATATTTAAATTTGATATTCTGTTCACTCATTACTTTATCGGCAATGGTACGGACAATTGTTTCTTGATTTTTATATTCAGCAAGTGAGCCAACCAATGGAATCATAATTTCAGGATGTACTGCTTTACCCTCCTTAGTCAATTCTGCGGCCGCCTCTAAAATTGCACGGGCTTGCATTTCCGTAATTTCAGGATAAGCGATTCCCAAACGACAACCACGATGCCCAAGCATTGGGTTGAATTCATGTAGCTCGTCAATTCGTTTCTGAATTTCCTTGCGCTCCACGTTCAATTCTGTCGCTAATTCCGAAAGTCCCTCATCATCAAGTGAAATAAACTCATGTAAGGGGGGATCCAGCAAACGAATCGTTACCGGTAAATCATGCATTGCATTCAAAATGCCTTTAAAATCAGCTTTTTGATATGGCAATAATTCCATTACTGCCTCACGACGATCTTTTTCAGTCTTCGCAAGGATCATTTTGCGAATTGCAAGGATTCTTTGCGGATCAAAAAACATATGTTCCGTACGGCACAACCCGATACCTTTCGCACCGAATTTACGCGCCAACGCGGCATCTTCCGGACGGTCAGCGTTAGTTCTGACACCAAGCGTACGGACTTCATCTGCCCATTCCATTAATTCTGCGTATTCTAGATTTGAATCAGGATTGGCATCCTTAAGCGGAATTTTTCCTTCATAAACTTTTCCGCCAGTTCCATTAAGCGTGAGCCAGTCACCTTCTTTAAATGTTTTATCACCAACTTCAAGGGTTTTGTTTTTTGCAGAAATGTGCAAAGATTCACAACCTACGATACAACACTTACCCCATCCGCGTGCGACTAATGCCGCATGGCTTGTCATGCCACCCTTGGATGTTAAAATCGCAACTGCAGCATGCATACCGTGTACGTCCTCCGGCGATGTTTCGTCGCGCACTAAAATTACTTTTTTGCCTTGCTCTGCCTGTTCTTCTGCGTTATCAGCTGTAAAAACTATTTGTCCGGTAGCACCACCTGGACCAGCAGGCAATCCTTTAGATAAAACTGAAGCCTTTAGTTCTTCTAAGGGATCAACCATGGGGTGTAGGAGCTCATCTAATTGGCTTGGAAGAACGCGCATTAAAGCTTCATCTTTATTGATTAAATTTTCGTGAAACATATCAACTGCCATTTTGATGGCGGCTTGACCGTTACGCTTTCCGGTTCGTGTTTGCAGCATCCATAAACGACCGTCTTGAATAGTGAATTCAATATCTTGCATATCAGTGTAGTGTTTTTCGAGTGCTAAACGGATTTTGTCTAAATCATTATAAAGAATAGGAAATGCTGTTTGTAAAGACTCAGATGTGTCTCCTGGAGCTTTTGTCGACTCATTAAGCGGTAGCGGCGTACGAATTCCCGCCACAACATCTTCACCTTGAGCATTGCGTAACCACTCGCCAAAAAATATATTTTCACCTGTCGCAGGATTACGTGTAAAAGCAACTCCGGTTGCGGAATTGTCACCAAGATTTCCAAAGACCATTGCTTGTACATTTACTGCTGTTCCCCATTCGCCTGGAATGTTTTCGATTTTACGATAACTTACAGCTCGTTTACCATTCCAGCTTTTGAAGACCGCACTAATACCACCCCAGAGTTGTTCCCTGTGGTCGTCTGGGAAGTCTTTACCAAGAACTGTTTTAATCTCATCTTTAAACTGTCCAGTTAGATATTTCCAATCATCTGCATTTAAATCAATATCAGACTTATAAGAGTTTTTCTTTTTATATTTATTTAAAATACTTTCCAGACGATGACGTATTCCATGTCCGTCTTTTGGTTCGGCGCCTTCAGATTTTTCCATTACCACATCGGCATACATTGTAATTAGCCGGCGATAAGCGTCGTAAACAAAACGCGGATTGTTTGTTTTTGCAATTAGTCCTGGAATAGTTTTACTGGTTAATCCAATATTCAACACAGTTTCCATCATTCCAGGCATTGAACTTCGGGCACCGGAACGCACTGAGAGTAATAATGGATTAACCGTGTCGCCAAATCCTTGTTGCATAATTTCTTCTGTTTGTTGAATAGCTTGATTTGCCTGCTGATCTAACTCAGAAGGATACGTTAATTTATTATCATAATAGTAGTTACAAACATTAGTTGTAAGAGTAAAGCCGGGAGGAACGGGGATACCCAAGCTAGTCATTTCGGCTAAATTAGCTCCCTTGCCACCCAAATCGTTTTTCATTTTTGCGTTTCCGTCAGCTTTTCCACCGCCGAAAAAATATATATATTTTGGCATCTAAATTCCTTTTTATAGTTTAATATAGATTATAAAGTTATCATTATTTAGTATCATATTTCAACAAAACCGTAATGATAATCGAAAACAAAAAAAGAGGAGGGTCTTTTAAAAAGATAACTAGCAAAATGTAAAATAAAAACCGTAACGTCACAATGTAATGAATCTCACTAAACGCATTGAATCGGCAATATTATTACACTTAAAACTGCCTGAAGAACGAAAGATTGGTATTGAGTGCGAAAGCTGTTTTTATGACAGCGACTTACAGCGAATTCCAACAAATCTTTCTGATAAATTTTCATCGACAGCTTTAATGAATGAATTGGTGGATTTACAGTCTAACGATGAAATCAAATCCGTATACTCGCTTGAACCCGGCGGGCAACTTGAGTGGGCATCGCCACCAATGAACTCGTTGCACGAAATCAGAGAAAAATTTTTACAACACAATGTTCGTGTTTCTGAAATTGTAGAGCTGGAAAATTTGAAAATTGTGGATTACTCCCTAGAGCCACTATACCGACCATCGGAGATAGATTTGATTGATAATGAAAAATACCGCTTAATGGATCAACGATTTACTAAAACCGGAAATCTTGGGCAGTGGATGATGCGCAACACGTCTAGCATTCAAATAAATATTGATTTTTCTTCAAAGGAAGAAGCAGAAAGGATGGCATATATTGCAGATTGTCTTTCACCAATAGCATCAATTTTATTTGCAAATAGCCCTTTTTGGAAAGGAGTACCAGGAGGAAAAGAAAATCTCCGCTTCAAAATTTGGAACGATACAGACAACACCCGCTGTGGGAATTTATTTGACCACGGAATTGCAAATCCAAAAGGCCTTCTCAAGAAATACGCACAATATGTTCAAACAGTGCCGGCTATATTTATTGAAGACGAAATGGGAAATGTAATTGCCTACAAAAACACTCTTGGGTCATGGTTAAAAGAATTGTTTAATCAAGATAAATTAACCGAAAGTCACATACAATTGGCATTGCATCAAATTTTTACCCATGTACGGTTTAAAAATGTGTTGGAAATAAGAGTTTCCGACAGGCCGCCATCAGGTTTTGAGCTGGCTCCTGTGGCATTTTGGGTTGGTTTATTGCTTGATGATAAAACTCAAAATGATATATTTAATATTGTAAAAACGTGGACACTCGAAGATCGCAAAAATTTAAATTTAAGTGCGTATAAATTGGACATAGAGCAAAGGGGACCAGAGAACAAATCTATTGTGGAATGGATTTATGATATTTGTAAATTATCGTTAAGAGGACTTGGTCGAAGAAGTAAAAAATATGGTATTGAAAATGAAAAGTCCTATCTGAAGGATTATTTAGATGTTTTTAAAACGCAGGGAATATTTGCCTTACATGCACAAAAAGAGATGGAAAAAAGCGGTAAGATAGCTAGAGAATTCATTTGATAGTATAAACCCCATAAAAATATGGAAAAACACCCGACTGTATTAAAAATTAAATAGTTTTCACTAATATCAAACAATTGTTAATATTTACGTTGTTGTTTTCGTTATGAATGCATTAATTTTACTGAAATTCAATAATTATAAAAAAATGATTAAAAAAATTACCCTTTTAGGCACCATAGTTTTCTTCACACTTCTATTTATTTATTGTACTACAGACAACTCAACAATTCTTGGGCCATTTGGGAATTCTGATAAATATCTGTCTGTTTCGAGTCTATCTGCTGATAAGGCCACGGTTTATTCCAGGGGAGATTCATCAATCGTTAGGATTAAAATATTTGACATTGATAATTCCCCTGCAATTGGTTTAAGGGTAAGCTTTGCGACGCTATTTGGAAAAATTACGGAATCTGACATAACCGATTCTAATGGAGTGGCTATCGCGACATTCATATCGGACGAGAATACCGGTGTAAACACGATAACTGTTGATACTGGCATAAAAAAATACACCTTAACTATAAATGTTGTTAATTATCAGCCTATATACTCTGTACCGGCTTATATAGTTATTGAGTCTGAGATACAAACATTATTAGCAGACGGAATATCGAAAACAAACATCATTGCAAAAGTATATGATACGACGAATGAGGTTATTCCGGGAGCCGTTTTTAATTTTTCTACAACTATTGGTTCTTTGAATTATACAACGGACATTAGAGCCAATCAAGAGGGGCTTGCAGAGGTTACGCTCACAAGTGCCGGTAGCTCAATTGATATTACCGCAATTGTTAAAGCTGTTGTTACTGCTGACACAAGTGTATCAGAAGATATAAATATTCAATTACGAGGAATAACAAGCATTACATACATTGACTCATTCAAGATGTCAGACGACGGTATTTATAAAGCTTATATTAGAACAAATTTACGTGAAACCTCCAATGCCGAAAATATTACCACTGGCGCTGTATTATTTTCATCGCCTGTTGGTACAATGACATCCTATCTAGAACAATTAAATGGGCAAGGTATGGCATTTTCAGAGTTAAACGCTGAAGTGTTACCCACAACCCAAAACGATATTTTCATTACAAGTAAACTTTCAACAACATCAGAAGTCTCTTCCGAATCAGAAGCTTTTGATATACCGGGAGTAGAAATACTTATTAATACTATTGGTGGCGAAATAATGGGCGATGGAGAAGGATATGCCCTTGTGAAAGCAACGCTACGAAAATCCGATGGTAATATAGCAATTCCTTTAACAGGTATTTCTTGGTCAACAACGCTAGGTACAATTTTGGAACGATCTATAACGAATACAGCTGGACAGACAATAGATACTCTAAGAATCGACAATGCAGTAAGCATACCAACAAATGCAACAATAACAGCCAGTTATGGCAGTAATGTTTCAACAAGCGATGTTCTTACATTTATACCACCGGTTAATAATCAACGTTTAATACTGGGATTTGAGACCAACATAGCATCTGACGATTCCAATTTTGTGGCATGTGAAATGGATGACGAATTTGCCGTTAGGGATTTTGGTATCTCAGCTTTCTTTGTTGATGAATATTCGCGTGGAATGGATTGGAAGCTAATTTATTTTAGTGCTGTACCTAACAACTTTGCTCGGATTTGTGACAGAGCATATACAAAAGATAATGGAATTGCTACAGTTATGCTTGCTTACCAGCCTCAATATGGTGGGGAAATAGTTCGTGTTTGGGCAACTTACGAGGACGGTACAAAGGGAAGCATTGATATTATTCTTCCGGTGGTTGGGAATGAAGATGATACAGGGGGAGGATAGCCATATGTTTAAAATATTTATAAGATTAAGTTTTTGCATACTAATAATCTCTAGTAGTATATATGCTCAACGTGAAACAGTTGGGGCTGCGTTTAATCAACATTCTCGCAATATAGATTCGTTGAAAACGAGATCTAATATTTGGTCAATGAGTTATCGCAAGGAGCTGCCCTCTGGAACGCGGCTTGCCCTAGCATTAGGATTAGATTATATGAAATTCATCTATAATGATTCAGCGAATCCGATGCTCAAAAGCACTAATCAAATTTTTATACAATTAGAAGGACTCCAAAAGATTGATTTTATGTATTTCAAAGGAGCAATACAGTTTTATTCTATTAAAGGTATTGCGGCAGAAATAACTAGCGGGCATAGTGAGGTTTTACACAAAAATATTTATAGAATTTTTGAATTTCCATTAAGTGCGGGATTTACATTTCCTGTTGATGCTTTTGATTTTTACGTTGGATTAAATAAAGTTTATTTCTATGGAACCAACGAAAAAGAGATCATCGTTAACAATGGTGGAAACAAAACAAGTCTTGGCTCCTCATCACGAAGGACTTTTCAGTCTGAATTGGGATTCGGTGCTGAAGCCACGCTTCTATATCATTTTTCCGATAAACTAGAATTTGAATTAAACATTGTAAAATACGAGGAAAAAGATTTTTCGGCTCGTTTTTCAATCTGGGGACCTTTAAAGCGAATGCTTTATATAAACTAATTAAAATAGCCCGGCATATACCGGGCTTTTTTTATAGTCTTTTTCGCACAAACTTATATAGAAAACAAGACTAAAAGGTCATAAATTTTATTATTATTAAACCCTGTTTTAATTCATTTTGGAGCAAACAAATGCCATCTTTAAAAACTGAATTATATCCTGAAGCCGCTTCGCGGCATAGCAAAACAAGCGAAGCATATCGTAAAGCAAAAAATGCCATTAGAAATGAGTGGATTAGTGGTCTTACCGGTGCATTCCTAGCGATGTTTATTTGTGGCCATCTAATATTAGAAAGCAGTATTTTGTTAGGTAAAAATGCATACCAATGGACCGTGCATTTATTAGAGGTCACACTTCCCATTGCAAAACCAATTGTAATATTGGTTACGATAGTGTTTTTTATCCATTTTGTATGGGCGAGTCGAAAAATACCAGCGAAGTTCGAAGATCGAAAGCGGATGATGGAGCTCGGAAAAAAGATTAAAGGTTCAAAAAAATTATGGAATCAGGACAAAAAATTAGAAACTAGTTTAGCGATACATTTTGAAACGTCATTATGGATTTGGCAGGTTCGTACCGGAATGATTGTTTTGGCTACGGGAGCTTTCCATTTAATTTTAGTTGCATGGAATATTTTTACAAACATGGGCGTGTCCGGTCAACAGCCGGGACTATCTGCAGAGATTGCCACATCACGAGTAGAAAGCGGTTTGTGGATTTTGTACGCTGTGTTAATGTTTGCTGTCGTCGCCCATATGGCGATAGGCGTTTATCGATTATTAGTAAAATGGTTCGCCGATACTTGGTTTGTTAGAAAGTATTCGAGAATAGTATTTTATTTTCTATTTTGGTTCTATATAGTTTTGGGTATTGCTACGACTATTGGCTTAGCCGGCCCTTGGGAGGGAATATTATTATGAAAGTTATAACAAGCGATGTTCTGGTAATTGGCGCCGGATTGGCAGGCGAAAGAGCCGCCATAGCATGCGCAAAAGAAGAGCAAGATGTAATTATTTTATCATTAGTGCCGCCCCGCCGAAGTCATTCCTCGGCCGCGCAAGGTGGAATGCAAGCATCTTTAGGAAATTCAATTAAGGGCAAGGGAGACAATCCAACGATTCATTGGTTAGATACCGTAAAAGGATCTGATTGGGGAGCCGATCAAGAAGTCGCTCGTATTTTTGCTGATAATGCACCAATCGCGATGCGCGAAATGGCACATTTTGGAGTTCCGTGGAATCGCGTAGAAGCCGGCCCCAAGGATGTATTCATTAAAGGGAAAAAAGCAACAATTGTAGAAGAAAAAGAGAAGGAAGGGCTTATTACTGCTCGCGCCTTTGGCGGTACTGCAAAATGGCGGACTTGTTATACCTCTGATGGAACCGGGCACACGGTATTATATACAATGGACAGTCTGGTCATGCAGTTGGGAATTTCTGTTCATGATCGCATGGAAGCAATGCAATTAATTCATGCCGATGGACGCTGTTATGGCGCAGTTGTTCGCTCTTTACGCGATGGAGAAATAATAACATATTTAGCAAAATCAACAGTTATCGCTACTGGTGGCTATGGACGTATTTATGGCGAATCAACAAATGCGGTTATTAACGAAGGAACTGGTTCTTGGCTAGCACTGCAAACAGGCATAGTTCCATTAGCAAATATGGAAGCAGTTCAGTTTCATCCTACGGGTATAGTCCCAACCGATATTTTAGTAACGGAAGGCTGTCGAGGCGATGGCGGAATCCTTTTAGATGTAGACGAGTATCGATTTATGCCGGACTATGAGCCGGATAAACAAGAATTGGCCTCACGAGATGTTGTGTCTCGCAGGATGAAAGAACACATGCTAAAAGGCAAGGGTGTTAAATCTCCTTATGGAGAGCATCTATGGATGGACTTGAGACACCTTGGAAAGGAACACCTTACCACCAAACTTCGCGAAGTGTTTGATATTTGCATGTATTTTATAGGAGTAAATCCGATAACAGAGTTAATTCCGGTACGTCCAACTCAACATTATTCAATGGGCGGTATTCGTGTAAACAAAGATGGTCATGCTTACAATTTAGAAGGACTTTTTGCACTTGGCGAAGTTGCTTGTTGGGACATGCATGGATTTAATAGACTTGGCGGAAATTCCTTAGCAGAAACAGTAGTGGCGGGCATGGTTGTTGGCAAAGAAGTGGCTGAATACACTAAAAAGGCGTCACTCAAAGCAGATAAAACATTAGCACAACAATTTGCTAAAAAGGAACAAGACAAAACAGCGCAACTACTGAATAATCCTGGCGGAGAAAATGTCTATAAATTGCGAGATGAGATTTCTAATATTTTGATCAAAGATGTACATATTTTTAGAACAGGAGAAGGATTAAAAAGAGCTTCGGAAGGATTGTTAGATATTGTTAAACGCACAAAAAATATTAAAGTACAATCTCATTCGCCTGGAATGAATCCTGAATTGTCTACTGCCTTGCGAATTGAAGGAATGGCAAAACAGGCTTATTTAATTGCAAGAGGTGGTCTAGACAGAACAGAATCACGCGGAGCACATAGCCGCGAAGATTATCCTAAGCGCGATGACGAGAAATGGTTAAATCGAACATTAGCACGGTGGCCTGATCCTGATGGTGAGCCAGTATTTACTTATGAACCGGTCGGCTTGCTAGACCTTCCTCCCGGTTATCGAGGGTATGGAGATGATCTTAGATCAGACATGAAAATATCTATTGAGGAATATAATAAGAGAATTCCTGACGAGCAGAAAAAACACGGTAGACAGGAAACATCAGAACCAATAGGAACTAAACTACCAAAAGAAATGTGGAAAAGCGAAGTTAAGGAGGCGAAATAATGGAACGGACATTAAAATTTAAGATATTTCGATATAATCCAAATGTTGAAAATGATAAGCCGCGAACGGAAACTTTTAAATTGAACGAGACCCCACGCTTAAACGTATTTACTGCATTAAATCGAATTCGCGAAGATCAAGCCCCTGATTTAATGTTCGACTTTGTTTGTCGTGCCGGAATTTGCGGTTCGTGTGCCATGATGATAAATGGTAGACCTACGTTAGGCTGCCGCACGCTTACATCAGATTTACCTGAGAATATTGAACTTTACCCATTGCCCTTCTTTAAGATGTTAGGAGATTTATCTGTTGATACCGGTATTTGGTTCAGAGGAATTTCTGCGCAATTAGAATCATGGATTCATACAGAAAAAGAATTTGATCCAAAAGCAGAAGAAGAACGTATGGACAATGCAGTTGCCAATAAGATATATGAATCTGAAAGATGTATTGAGTGTGGTTGTTGTGTGTCTGGTTGTGCCACAGCGCAGGTTTATCCGAATTTTTTAGGTGCTGCAGGATTAAACCGCATAGGGCGATTCATGATAGATCCACGCGATCAACGCTCCGATCAAGAATGGTTCGAACTTGTTTCGACGGATGAAGGAGTTTTTGGATGTATTGGAATGATGGCCTGTGATGATGTATGTCCAAAAGATTTGCCACTTTTAGAAGTATTTTCCTATATCAGAAGAAAAATGAGCACAGTACCATTAAAAAGATAAATTTAGAAAACAGCTAAAATAAAAAAGCCCCCACATTATGGGGGCTTTTTTATACTATATAACTTTAATTAGTTCTTCAAAGTAAAGTGAACCGGTATGGAAATCCAAACACCGACAGGTCTATCACGTTGTTTGGCTGGTTTAAATCGAGTATTTTTAATTGCAGTAGCAGCAGCTTCGTCTAGTCCTGTATTAGGAACACCCTTTAGAATTATTGTTTCTTCAACGATACCCTTGTCGTTTATGAAAGCTTGAACAATTACCGTTCCTTCGATGCCTGCTTCTTGAGCAATTTCCGGATACACCGGATTAATTGGTGTTCTGGCAACAGGAGGATCATCGTAAGGAATGAATCTAACGCGCGGACCTGTATTTGTTGGTGGTGGTGGAGCTTCGTCCCATGCTTCAAAATCTTCAAGTTCTGTTTCGGCAATAGTAATATCATCATCAAGGTCATCACTTTCAGATTCAATGGGTACTGAAGGTCGTGATGGCGGTGGTGGACTATCGGCTTGCCGTGTCAGTGGAATATCTATTTGTTCAATAACAATTTCCTGCTGTTGAAGAAATCCTTCTTCGGCTATGAAACGGGGAAAGATTAAGAAAGCCGCAATAAGAAGGAGAACACCCATAAGCCCCATTATTCTAACGGTTAAGGGATATTGATTTTTTAAAATATGTACATGTTCAACCATAATTAATCCGTTGCTTGTAGGGTTGCATAATTTAAAGCAAGAGCATCAGCTTTACGTAATTCATTATGTATTTCCGAGATCAGCTTCATGCGAGATTGTTCATCGGCTTTAAGAGAAACTACAAGCTGAGGATCTGCTGCGCGTCTTTCATACAGAACATGTCGAATATCGTCGGTATTAAATAGTTTGTCTTCAATAGAAACCAAACCCTCTTTGGAAACCCAAACGTGAGTGGTGTGGTTTTTAGATGCCAACTTTTCAATTCGTACAGCCTGTGGCAGATTAACAGGCAAACCGCTGAATTCTCTTAATACAGTAGTTACCATAAAGAAGATTAACAGCATAAATATGATATCCGGCATTGAGGCTGTTGGAATATCACTAGATAGCTTGGTTCTTTTCTCAAACTTCATAATTGAGTCTCCGCAATTGAAATACGGGTAGCGTTAGCAGTTTTCAGTTGATCAATGACAGCAATATAATCTCTATATTTTGTTTTCTCATGTGATTTAACTGAAATAATTAATTTATCATTCTCTCGCAGTTTTTGTCGAATCACACTGCTAATGTCGCTAATTTTAGTCGGTTCATCGCCAAGCAATACTTGCCCTGTTGAATTAATCAAACAGTTTAGGATATTTTTAGCGCTTACTTCAACCTGTTCGCCTTCCGCTGGCAAAACTATTCCCAGCCCCTTGTCCATATCAATCGTTGTAGTGACGAGGAAAAAGATTAACAACAGGAAGGCAATATCTGCCATTGAAGCAGTCGGTATTTCCCCGCCCTTAAACCTGCGTTTTTTCTTTGCCATAATATGTTACTTAGCTTTTTTGCTCTCCATTTCATAGAGATGGTCAACTAGTTGCATAGAATTTTCTTCCATGTCTAATACTAGACGATCAATTCTTGAAACAAAGAAATTTTGCAATAATTGTATGATAATAGCGACAATCAATCCGAAAGCGGTAGTTAACAATGCTTGAGAGATACCACCCGCTACGACTGCCGGCGAAATGTTATTTGCGGCTTCGATTGAATCGAATGCCGAGATCATTCCTGCAACCGTTCCTGTAAATCCAAGCATAGGTGCAACGGTAACTACAAGGTTTAACCAAATCATGTTCTTTTCTAAGAACGACATCTCAACGGTACCTGCATTTTGAATTGCTTTTTCTACTTCATCAAGTCCGCGATGACTACGTGATAAGCCGGCATGAAACACCTCAGCAACCGGACCGCGGGTTTTATTGCAAAGATCAAGAGCACCATCAACCCCGCCAGAGTCTAGGGAGCCTTTGACTTCTGCAAAAAACTTTTTTGTATTAATTGATGACATCATTAAAGAATAGAATCTTTCAAGTGCAAATCCGAGCCCAAAGAGAAGTAAAACTAAAATTGGCCACATGAACGGACCGCCATCTACAAAGTATTCAACCATTTATTCCTCCAGTATTAATAGTATTTGTCTGAAAAGTTAGTAAAATTAACAAAATTTTATCAATGAATCTAATTAATATTTTATTAATTCCACAGTTTCTTTAAAACTATTGATAGCGGTAACAATTTGATTGTCTGTTGGAAGGATTATTTTATAGTATTCATCACGCCCCCACAAATTTGCCGCAATTTGTGCTTTAATACGCGTTTTTATGTACTCGCTATCTTCAGCCATAGCTGGGTGATTAAATTCAATTTTTTCGGAAATCAGAAAAGATAAAAAATCTTTATATAATTCGTTGGAAAAAATCCACGAAGCATTAAAGTTTTCAAATGAGACGAAATCATTTTTTATGGATTGTGAGTGTTTTGAAGCCCAGTTGAAAATAGGCCGGTTTGGATTATTTATTAACGATTGCGTTTCTGTTGTAATGTCGGATTTCCAATCAGACAATACATCGGGAGTGATGCCCCCTCCGCCATAAACAACACGCCCATTTCTTGTAAAATGCTTTGGTCTGAGTTTCTTGAGTGAATCAACAACGACTTCACGTTTTTCTATAAACATATCGCTGTAATATGCGTAGTCATGGCCGTTTTCATATTCTCGTTGTATGAGTCTGCCGCTTGGAGTATAATATTGTGCAATGGTAATTCTTATCGCGGATCCATCACTTAATAAAATTTGTCTCTGGACGAGTCCTTTTCCAAAAGTTGTTTCCCCAACAATTAATCCACGGTCTAAATCCTGCACTGCCCCGGCAACAATTTCACTTGCACTGGCTGAACCACGATTAACTAAAACGACTAATGGAAAATTATTATTACCCTTTTTTGGGTCAGCCATAAATACTTGTTCAAGTTCTTTTCGCTTTCCGCGAGTATATACTAGTGTGTCGGTTTTAGAGATGAATAAATTACTTATTTCGGCTGCTTGATTTAACAGTCCTCCGCTATTATTGCGAAGATCAAGCACTAAACGCTGCATCCCCTTTTTTGATAATTCAGACATGGCATGTTTCACTTCGTAAAGCGACGTTGTCGAGAAACGAGTAAGCCAAATATAACCAGTCTGACTATCAAACATAATAGCAGTTCTAACGCTGTACAAAGGAATATTATCTCGGATAATTGTAACATCAAATGGCTCGAGAGTTCCGAAGCGCCTAATTGTAACGGTGACTTTCGAGCCTTTTTTACCACGCAAAGCCTTGAAGACACCTTCTTTGGTTATTCCAAATGCATCTTTTCCGTCTATTTTGGTGATTTGGTCACCGGATAGTAAGCCTACATGTTCCGAGGGGCTATCGGCGACAGGAGCAATGACTGTTAAATTCCCGTTAAGAATATCAAATTCGATTCCAATCCCTTGAAACTCACCTTTGAGTTGTTCGGATATTTCTTTTAAGTCCTCTGCAGGGATATAAACAGAATGGGGATCGAGCTTATCTAATACACCGCTGATGGCACCATCCATTAACTTATCAAGTTCAACCGGTTCAAAATAATCTTCATTAATGTAATTCAGTACATTGACCAGTACATTAAGTTTGTTTTTTACCAAGCGTGATACATCACGTTTTTGCGTATAAATATTGTGCAAGAATACAACAAATATTAATGAAAGAAAGATAAAGCTTGTTGATATAATCGGCTTACGGAATAAAAATCGTTTTAATTTCATAATATATTATTATTTAATGATAAAAATATGACATTGAATATAACTACGTTTTATATCGTATTAATTTAAATGCTTTAAGATCTGTTCAAAACCCCTTTCATCAATATTCATAGTTATTGGGATGGTGTAAATCGGGAGATCGGTTTCACCTATTTTTAGAAAATCCTTTTCAGTTGTAATAATAACATCAGTACCGGAATTAATAAATTTGTTTCTTATTTTTTTGATGTCTGATTTTGAATAATTATTATGATCCATGAAATTAATTGTATTTGAAATTTTGAGATTAAGACTTTGAACTGTTTTCTCAAACGATTCCGGGTCTCCAATTCCTGAAAATAAAAGTGCTGTTTTTCCATCAAAATAATCAAGATCAATTTTATTGTTTTTGTTATCTAAAAGATATGAGGATGGATTTATATTGGCATTGAAATATGGTAAATCGATTGTTTTAAGTCTTTCTAATATTTTATCAGACGGTGCGACAAAATCACTCTTTGTAAGAAATAATAAATGCGCGCGGTTGAGCGATTTCCACGGCTCGCGGAAAGTTCTAAAACCAAATATTCTATTTTTATATTTGGACATATTGCTATTAACAAGAACAATATCAACATCTCTATATATTTTACGATGTTGAAACCCGTCGTCTAAAATAATGATTTCAGGATGAAATTTGTCTATTAAGTATTTTCCTCCACGTATGCGATTTTCATCAACAACTATTGGAATACCCGATAGATGTTTTTCCATAAGCGTTGGTTCATCGCCTACGTTTTTCCAATCTA
>JBHPEE010000011.1:0-36842 GCA_042577295.1 Fidelibacterota bacterium
AACTGAATACAATTTCTGGGTATCCATCACCATTTAAATCACCACAGTTAACGCCGCTTGCACCAAAGGTCGGCAATGCAAGCGGTTCCATATTTTCAAAATTTATTCCGTCTGAATAATAAACGTAAGAATCAGTCCAGGTTGCTCCGTCGGGTGTAGAAAAGTTTGCAATAACCAGATCATCCAAACCATCTCTATTTACGTCTGCAAAAGTGATATCCTTTGGATTACTAATTGGTAAAAACATGGACTTATTAAAATTATATTTACCTTTGTTATTTCCAACCAATATTGATATACCATTTTTTCTACAAAAAGCAATATCAGAATTCCCATCTCCATTGAAGTCACCAATATCTGCAGCTGAGCTTATAATTTCGAGTTCAGTTTCTCTATTAGGCTTTGCAAAAGCGTCATTATTTGATAATAATAAATAGGTATTTTTATTAGTCAAAGCAACTAGGTCATCTATACCATCTTTATCAATATCACCGGCAGCGAAATTTGATGCTCCACGTCCTTGAAAGGTTAATGCCAGTTTATTATCGGGATTGAAACCTTCAGGAGAATTCCAGTATATAAAACTTTTTCTATAAGCATCAATTGGATCTTCTTCATCATCCCACCATTGACATGCTACTGCTAAGTCAGTCCAGGAGTCATTATTAAAATCACCAGCAACAACGGCAGATCCTTCTGCAGCAGGTAATTCTACTCGCTTTTTTATATCAAATCCACTATCTGTCCCGTAGAAAATCCATACTGGAACGCGCCGAAAGTGACTATCGGAATAGTGAACTGTTACTAAATCATTCAAACCATCTTTATTTAGGTCTGCAACCAAACCTCCTCTTGATCCAGCTGCAGGGAGTTCAAGCCGAGTCCGGCCTTCAATATTAGTTCCATTATTGTAGTATACGAATGTATTCTCCTTTTCGGTATGAGATTGAGATCCTGGTAGAAATATATCCAAATTGCCATCATTGTTTAAATCCCATCTGGTAATCATTTGTATTCGACCTTGTGCAGAAACATAACTATTACTACCAGCGTCTAAAAACGAGCCATCTCTGAAATCCTCAAACGAATCCTCCCGCCATTCAGACTGGGCCATTAACGATATACTACTTAATAGAAACAGAAATAATAGATTATATATTTTAATGAAATGGCGCATTACTATTCCTTATGCAAAAGCATACTTTTTGTTAAAATCAATGATTGTATCTTTTCATTATCAATGTTATATATATCATATGTAACTGAAGGATATAATGTTTTAGTATCAAAGGTTAGTTTTCCAAAAGATGGTTTTTCATTATACCCGAATAAGGCTCCCGGTTCTAATGGATGAGTATGTTGGTTCGTCAATCTCGAGCTCATAAATTCATATAACGGATAGTCTTGATCACGTTCAATTTTCCATGCATCTGAACGATGTCTATCTGCAGATATTAAAAATACACCATCGATTTTATTGTCTGAGAGAAAATCAAATATTTCATCTCGTTCATCATGAAATCCGTTCCAAGTATCTTTGGCACCCTTTTTAGATTCAAAGGACCACGGAACCGGTGATGCAATAACTTTGAAGATAGCTGTTGAATTTTTAAGCGAATTCAGCAGCCATTCTTTTTGAGCTGGCCCAAGCATTGTCGGATTGTCTGCCCAAGGATTTGTGCGATATATTCGTCCGTCTAACATAAATATTTCTACATCTCCAATTACAAAATTAAAATAAGTGCCAGGCCATTCTTCAGTACCATTATAAGGATTTATCCAGTTTTCCTTAAAAATTTCTAACAGTGGCATTTTCCATGATGGTTTGTCTTTATAAGGTCCTAACCAACAATCGTCAGTTGCAGCATCATGATCATCCCATATTGCATAATTGGATGTAGATGAAACAAGTTTTCTAAATTCAGATCTAGATTGCTTGCGATAATACGTATAGTAATGAACAGCATTTGGATCTTGAGGCATATTTATATAGACATTGTCGCCCATCCAAAGGGAAGCAATTGGACGTTGTTTTAAAATCGTTTTAAAAATTCTTTCATTTTCTGGAACATACCCAGCGCCACCTCCAAAAATAATTGAAAATTTAGCAGGACTACCTTTCTTGGGGAATGTCTTAAACATGTGAATTTCTTTTTGCGCCGGTTCACCATTAATTAATACGTCATAGAAATAATAACTATCGGCTTCCAACCCATCAATATCAATAACTGCAGTATAATCTTTCTCTGCTTGAGTTTTTACTATTTTTGAATATAGATGTTTACTCATTGAACTACTTGTTCCAGCATATATCTGTACATCGTTTTCTTCCGCAGTTCTAACCCAAAAGCTTGCACTATGATCAGTGACTTTCCCTAGCATTGGACCATGAATCAAATTAACTTCTTTATGAGACAATATCTTTTGAAACTCTATAGAATTGACCAAAGGTTTTAAAATTTCTTTTGGGCCAACTAAATATCTCTCGAGAGGTAATCCTTTATCAACTGATTCCCTAACAATATGTATAGCTTCATCTATTTTATTTTGTTGAGCTAGTGCTGCAGAAAGATTAAACATCGCCTCCAAATCGTTAGGATCATTTTTTAATAAATCCTGACAATATTTGATAGTACCGTCAATATTTCCTTTAGTTAACTCGAGCATGGCACGTTGTCCGCGCCTTTTGTAATATTCTTTATCCTGTTCATAAAAAAAACGCTGATCCCAAGCGTTCTCACTTCCATAGTATGGATGTATTTCTCCCTTAAGATATGCTTCTTTTGGTGCAAATTCCCCCATAGTTTCGGTACCGAGTACAGTTGGTTCTTTATGTGTACAATTAAAACATATTAAAAGAAATAATATTGGATACAGTCTAATTAATCTATTCATATTTTCTACCCCATTCTGGATAAGGAACAATAGTATTTTTTTGTTTGTGCTTGTTTAAACTATTTTTTTGTTTTCTTGTGGAATATTCTAGATCATCGATATAAACATCAACATACTTACCACCTTTGCGAGGATTAAATAATCCAAATCGATCAAAAGTTGATCCTGTATTTCTTTGTTCAGCTGTTAAATCTACTGTGAAGGAATCTTCACCTAGAGCGAAAGTAATTCTTCCTGCATTTCCACTGTCTGGATCATATTCGAAACTAAATGAACGCCTAATACGATCGGGAATGTAAATAGGACCACGGGATGCTGTGGATATGTCCTGATGCGGAGAGCATACTGCAGAAAAATTATAGCCGTACCGAGTCTGATCCAGAACTTCTAGTCCCATAAATTGCGCAGGTGGATCCCCTTTATATTCTCCCGTTATCTCAGCTAATTTTTCACTTTTGTTAAAATAACCTAACAACATACGACCATCAACAGCACCTTCAACAAAATTTATCATACCTGAAAAACTTATCGGATCTTCAAGTGTTAATGAACCGATATCAACTGCATAATATCCATGAAGAGGATCTTTTACTTCTGTTCCCCAAAATCTACCACCAATTTCACCAGGATTATTTCCTGACCAATTTGTGCTTGTATAACCAAAATTTTGACGAGCATGAAAATCATTTTCGATAAATTTTACATTATTATTTAAACTATCCCAATAAGGATCTTGTGACAGGTCAATTAATTTGTTATTTACAACAAGATCTGATACATAGAATTCAAGACTTCCAGTATATATTTGCATATTCCAGAATCCAAAACGATTAATAATAGCCGGTAATTCTTGATGACCTGGTATTAAAAAATAGCTAACAGATTCTCCATCAAATGTATAAGTAATTTTCCCTTTAATTTTTTCTGGTTCAAGCTCAATTGTCCATAAATGAAATTTCCCCTTCCTATACCAATCATCTATAAGTCCTTTATCCCTTGCTTCAAAAAGCATATTGAGTAATTTTTCTTTGGTCATTGAAGGTTCAATTTTCCGAAATGATTTAAGTAAATCATCTGTATGAATATTGGATTTTCCTTTAGGAAACAAACCTGGTATTCTTGAGTCAGGCCAAGCATAGTCTGCAACTGTTATTTGCGGTTCATACTCTAATTTCCATTCATGAACTGAACCATCAGCAGGAATAGCTAAATCGGGGTTTAAAATTGCGCCGCTTGCTTTTCCTGTTTTATAGTCAAGATGAAATCTACCAGATTCTAAATCATTCGATTGAATGTCTTTTTTCAATTTACCAATTCTAACACCACAAGAAGACCAGACCCTCCATCCTTGTCTTTCTGCGTTAAAAAATCCAAAGTAGAATCCAAACCCTTCTTTCTCTGGAGCAATGATAGATAATTTTCCAGATGCACTGAATGAATCCATAAATGATAATGGCTTTCCTAAAGGCATTGCATAGTAGGCCGGTGTAGTAGATCTGTAAATCTTTCCTCCAATTTCACCATTTCCAGATCCGTTGTGGTTAGTAGGTCTCCATCCAAAATCTTGATGAATTTCAGGACAATCTGTACAATTTACTCTATTATTGTAGTTTTCCCATTCTGGATCTACATCAAAATTTTCAAATTCGGTAAATATATCGCTTGTGGTTTGTCCTACTAAACCAACGTATGGTAATGATATCACGAATATCACAAAAATATATTTTAAAATACTATTCATAATTTTCTATTTCCTAAGTATTGTTCAAAATCAAAGCAAATCAAAACCGAATAACTGCGTTTTTTTCATTCTGAATTCCAGTCGTACTGGCTTATTGGTAATTCTATCAAGATCGGTTTCCCATTTTACAGAATGTGCTACAGAATCACCGTTTAATTCTACCCAATCATATCCTTGAATTGGTCTTTGATGTTCATCCAATAAACGTACTCTACAACTCTCATATATATTTGCGTTTACAGTTATAGAATTCCCATTTAAAATTATTGGTTTAGTAATTAGGTATCCTTCAAATAGGTCTGCATCACGGCTTACATATCTATCGCGGAGCATGCTTGCAAATCCGGTATGACGTTCATTAAATCGATTAATTTTGTGACCGCGTTCATAACCAGCATAATAAATAAATGTTTTATCATCAACTACAATCTGTTCATCTCCCCATGCCATTGCATGGTCGAAAGTTCCCGGTATAGGATTATTTAGAATAAAAGGTTGGTGGTCTCGTTGCCAGGTTTCTCCATCACGACTCCATGCTAAAACTGTATAACCTATTCCAGCGGCTTTTCTGTTCATATCTCCCATTTCTTTTGCTGTTTTCCCAGCAGTTGCATTAAGATCATCCCTTAATATTTTTACTAAACCAATCATAATATCGCCACGTGTTATCACACCTGACATAGCATAAAATTGTGTTTCGCCTTTTTCAATTGGTACACCAATTTTGGGCTCAAAAATGGGCTGAATTTCATCCCAATCAACTAAATCTTTACTGAAGTTTTGATGAGGGATTCGTCGTTTATCATCATTTTGTGTGGGATGATTTTTATCTTCATAACCATTGAGTCTATTTGATATAATAGCTATATAACGTTGCCGAATTGGATCCCAGTGCAGACTCGATATATCGTGATTATGCAGAAAAACCGGTTCATCTGAAATTGAAGTCCAGTTAAACCCATCTGGTGAAGTAGATATTCTTAATCCAGGTCTTAAATGCGTGGCAAAAATATATCGTTCGTTAGTTTCTATAAAATCCTTTCCACGATCAATCACTGAAGCACCAAATTGGATTTCATGTGGATCTTCTAATACTCGATGGGGACGAATCCAATTTATTCCGTCCTCAGATTCCATATAACCAATATGACAGCGTGAAACTTCAATTGTATCAATAGGAGTATTATACCACATACGAAATATCTTCCTCTCTTCATCGAAGAGCACACTGTGATAAGGTTGCCATTGCTGGTCTTTATTCCAACCACTCCATACGATTGGATCAGGTAGTTTAGTGGGATTATTTACCGTTCTATTCAATAGATATTGATCTTCAATAAGAAAATCATCAATAAATAAATGTGGACCAACATTCAAAGAAATCGAATTACTAGAGGGCTTTTCACACCCCATATAGAATAGCATATATGCTGCTAGTAATATGAGTATTATATTTTTTTTCATTATAGTTTAAAGTGTTATAGGTTTAATTTGTTAAAGTTATGAATTAGTATTTTGGCTTCTTTTTCATTTAATGCTTCTAATGGAGGTAATACATAAGGAGTACAAATATTCAAATGATTCATTATTACCTTAAGTTCTGGTATCGTTCTGGTCATTGTTCTATTATTTTGTACTAATTCGGAAAGTTCTTCCGATTTTTCCTGAAACTTAAATGCTTTTTTTGTGTCTCCTATAGAAGCTGCTTTGTACAGTGAATGAAACAGTTTAGGTATAATATTGGCAGTATTAGGTATAATTCCATCAAACCCCATCAATATTGATTCACTTGATTTATTTGTCCATCCTATGAATAGTACAAAATCTTCTCTGTCTCTAAAAAGGTCTGTCATTCTCTGATGACGCTCCCAGTCTCTCTCGGAATCTTTTAACCCTACGATATTCGGATGGTAACTCAATTTTTCTATTACTTCGACTGGAATGGACATATGAGTAATAGATGTAATATTATAAATCATTATAGGTTTAGGCGAACTATTTGCAATATTCTCAAAATAATTTTGCATCTGTTCATGAGTTAGTGGAAGAAAATATGGTAAATGTACAACAAATACATCAACTCCAAATTCCGCAAATATTTTTGCTGTTTCAATAGTACTTTCAATGCAGTTACTAGTTATACCGGCAAACAGAGTTTTTCTTCCATTAACTTGCCTCACAGCAATCTGCGCTAATTTTTCTCGGTTAGATTTTGAATTATATGCTATTTCACCAGTCGTTCCAAGTATAAATGGATAATTGTTTGCATCAATAACATAATCGATTAATCGTTCAACCGAATCTTCATCTATTTGTCCTGATTTCGTTACAGGTGTCACCAACGGAGCAATAACTCCACAGTACTTTTTTTTCATACTATTTCACTCTTTATGATTAAACGTAGCCCCATCTAGAGGACAGTGAATAAATCACTGTCCTCCGATGGTTAACCGTATTGTTAGGTTTTTTCTAAAGGCTGTATTTTATGCCAATACGTGCTGCCCACGAATAGTATGAAATCGAAATTGGACGATCATAAATACCCATGTAATCATATTTAGGTTGATTTGTTATGTTAACCATATCAACGTAAACACTTAGATTCTTAGTAGCCCTATATGTTCCAGTGAAATCTAATTGCCAATGATCATTGGAGTATTCATCATGATCTTTATCTTTTCCAACTTCTTCAATATACTTACTCTGATAGGCATAACTGAGTCGTGCATTAAATGGACCACGCTCATATGATAGGGCCAAATTACCTGCATCTCCGGCTTGTCCCGGCAAGTACCCACTACGATCAGTTAATTCAGCATCTGCCCATGTGTGAGTGTAGTTCATAAAAAGTCCAAAACCTGATAAGAATCCTGGAAGGAAAGTAAGTTCCTGCTGCCAATTGAGCTCAAATCCGAACAAAGTTGCTTTGCCGCCATTTACTGCACGTTCAATCTCAAAACCTGCAAAAGCTCCTTCATCTAAATCATCTGTTCTTTCGAATATAATGTCTTTTAGATCCTTATAGAACATTGAAGCAGATACAGTACCAATACCACTTAAATAGTGTTCCGCCATTAAATCAATATTAGTAGCCGTGGTTGGTTTCAGATCAGGATTACCGGCACGAATTCTTTCTCTGCTATAATCAATTTCATTTTTTGGTGCCAGATGGTAATAATCCGGTCGAGACATTGTAGTTGTAAAAGCCAATCGCAGTTTCGTATTTGCGGTTAAATCATAGATAAGATGAGCCATTGGAAATATCTTATTATATTTCCTTTCCAAATTTACTGATTTGAAACTCGAAAAATCACCATTATCATCATAGATTAACTCAGTACCTTCGAGATCATTTTGAGTAATTTCATGCCGGAATCCGCCAACTAGCGTTGATTTACGAAGATTCAGACTTAACATAGCATAATATGCCATTACACTCTCATCAATCTTGTAAGTTGCGCCTTCAGAATCTGAATAGTCCAATTCTATATCAAAATCATCTTTATTATTTTCTACCCAATCCTGAATTCCATCGAAGTCAAGACCAGGCGGCATTTCATAGTTATCATTCATAAAATCATCTCTAGTTCGATCTGATTCGAATTGATCCAACGTGGCATCATCGTCACCATCCCACTCGTAATCATATCTATCGTTGTTACGATCTTTTGTAGCTTTTGTATATTTCGCACCAACTTTTATTTTTGATGGTAAACCAAACAGATTACGCGGCATTTCAAAATTAAATCCGCCAACCATATTGTTTTCATTCGCAACCTCATTACGATAATCAACTGCGTCAGTCTCCCATAAAGATCCATCGTTAACCAGCTCAGGATCAATATTAGTATACTCCCATGTAGGATAAGCGGGATCAGTAAGATCTAGCGCTAAATCAACTTTTTCGTCGAATGCCCAATCCGTTTGAATGCTTGGTAAGTGTTCTTCACCAGCATCACTATAGCCAAATGTATAGTCTAACGTATTGATACCAAAACGATGTTCACCTCCAAAGGTATAATGACTTTGTAATAGATCTTCTATTCGCCAGGAACTTTCCCGTACCATCCGTGATTTTTTTGTCAATGTACCTTCAGGATTTAAATAATCTCCTTTATCAACACGTATACGAACTCTGTGACGATGCATGTCATCACTTAATTTATTCCACATTATATTCACAAAAAATCTGTGATCATCGCTGGGACGATACTCAAATCCTCCACCATAGCCAAATATATCCTTAGTATGCTCTACATCATGCATAAAAATATTAGAAATTGCAAATGGAATAACATTATCATTAACATCCTCTACTTCATCATATTCATATTCCATATTATCATGACTGCTGTTTTTCCTATCATAATTTGCAGTGAGTGTAATACCCATATTTTGGTTTTTACCAAAACGATTGCTGTAATTGAATTGTCCTTGGTAGATAGGTTGACCATCATGATTAGTGTACCCACTACCTAAAGTCAATTTCAGTTTGCGTCCCGGGTAATCAAAAGCACTTCTGGTAATCAAATTAACAGCACCACCAATGGAGTTAGCACTCATATCTGGTGTTATAGCTTTCACTACTTCAACAAACGACATTTGATTTGAACCAACAACATCAAGCTGTGAATATCGTTGCTCGTTTCGCGATGAAGACAAGGCCTCTCCATTAACAGTAATCGTACTAAGGCGTGGTTCAGTTCCGCGTATCATAACGTACCGTCCAGCACCTTGAGCACGGTCAATATATACTCCTGGTAAACGCTGCAATACTTCTGCAGTATTAGCATCCGGAAATTGTTCCATTAATTCACGTGATACAACATTTTCTATCTTATTAGATTCCCTTTGCATTGAAAGAGCTTTCATTTGTCCTTGTCTAACTCCCTCAACAACAACATCCTCCATTTCAACATAGCTTGCGCTCATTTGAATGTCAGGGGTAGATATGGTACCTGATGTAATCGATATATCACTTCTATTATCTGCATAACCGATATATCGAACTAATAGAGTGTAATCTCCGCTTGGAACATTGTTAACCCAGAAGATACCTTCACGATCTGTTGTACCTCCATAGTTTGTTCCTTCAAGCATCACATTTGCTCCAGGCAGATATTCACCTGACTGTACATCTACAACACGACCACTAAAATTACCAGTCTGAGCATTAAGTGGAATCATCATACTCAGAATAATAATAATTAATGTGGTTGACACTTTATGCAATCTATTCATTGCCATTCCTCCTTATTTTAGTAACAATAATCATAGTTATGTTACCGGTATTAATACACCCTATTATCTTGTTATGATTAGTATCCATTATTATTTAAGATACATCATCTTTCTAACAAGAGAGTTGTTTTTTGTTTGTACTTCTAAAAAATATGTCCCGGCTGCAAGTCCTTTTGCATCCCATACGATACTATGCTGACCTGCAATCTGATAAGAATCTAAATATGTTTGAATTTTGTGACCTAAAATATCATATATGTTAATTACAACATGATTATCATTTTTAAGGTGATATGAAATTATTGTCGAACTATTAAACGGATTGGGATAATTTGGAAAGACTTTAAAATCTACCGGGATACTTGAATCTCCGTGATCTAAAACGTCTAATGTTCCCCAAGCTGATGTTAAATTCAGAAAATAAACAATATTATCTTTACTATAACTCGTGGTAGACCCTGTTATAACAATATGGTTATCTCTATTTAATATCATTTCAGAAGCGCCTTCGCTTTCCTCTCCACCAAATGCTTCTTGCCAGATCATATTACCGTCAAAATCTGTTTTTATCAACCATATATCAGAATACTCGATAGAACCAACCTGTCGAACATCAACATTCCCGGCTATTATAATACCATCATCTACAATGATAACGTTTGAAGCATTATCTCGCAACGCCTCACCAAATGCAGAATTCCACAATTCATCGCCTGATTCATCTGTCCCAACCAAAAACATGTCTGTTGCACCGGATCCAAATCCGGTAGCGTAACCTGTAATAGCGTAACCAACACCCGGTATTTCAGCTACATCAGATCCACCGTCTCTATCTGAACCTCCATAAGTTTTATCCCATAGTAAATCACCATCAGCATCGAGCTTTAACAGCCAAATATCCTGGTCGCCAGCTCCTTTGCTATCCGTTTTTCCAACAATAGCAAATCCTCCATCCGTTGTATTAATTGCTTCACTTGCTGATTCACCGCCAGATCCACCATAGGTTTCATTCCATTCTTCACCACCAGTGGAATCTACCTTGACAATATAGATATCTTTAGTTGCATCACCACTAAAACTATCAGAATATCCTACTAGCAGATAGCCACTATCAGAGCATTTAACCAATGATGTTGAGTTATCATCTCTGCTTCCACCATAAGTTTCAGACAAGACTATATGACCATCTAGATCTAGCTTTAATAGAAGAAAATCCAGATCACCACTACTACCTTCCCCCGTTTCGCCTAACACCATATAATATTGTTCATCATTCGTTAAAACTACTGCCCTGGCTTTTTGTGAATTGTCTTCATCTTCTATTATATTTGTCCATTCTATTTCACCGAATTGATCAGTTTTAACGATATAAATGTCTGAAACTCCGTCCTCGTCCGGATTATCCAAGCTTCCAACAAGAATATAACCATCATCGGAAGTTTGTTGAATAGATCCTAAACTCCCACCTTCTTCGGGTCCAAATATCCTCTCAAAGAATGGCTTCGTATTCTGCAGTCCCTCTCCACTAATTGGAATAACAGTAGCCCCGTTGGTAGTATTACTTTGAATGGAAATTTCAGACTCTATCATTCCAGCAATAGTTGGCAAAAACTCTACTTCAAGAATGATACTTTGATTTCGACCTAGTGTTATCGACCCCGGATTATTTAGAATACTAAAATTAGGATCATTTATTTGAATACTGCTTATTTGCAGATTATCGTGACTAGCATCAGTATCATTATTATATATATTAAGTTTACGGACAGCTTTACTAGAAACTGGTATTTTTCCCATATATAGCGTTTCTGGTGAAAATAGGGCGGTTTGTGAATAAATAGTGGTGATAGAAATAAAAAGAAATAAAATTAAATTTATTAGACTAAATACCTTTTTAGTGTTATAAATCATGATTGACCTATAATAGAATTCCTATTATTATATATTTCATTGGAGAAACCAAGATTCTTAGAAATTTTATCCGCATGATATCTAACATCTCGACCAATTAACTCAAAATCCGACTGTTTTATTCGAATCGATGGGCCTGTTATCCATATTGCAGCGATAGGGGAACCTTTCCGATTAAAAATAGGTGCTGCGAGGCAATGCATACCTTCTATTTCTTCAGCATGATCAATAGCATAACCCTGTTTCTTAACTTCTTGTAATGTGCGTATAAAATCGTGTTTTTTGATAATTGTACGATCCGTAAATCTCTTGAATTTTATGTTATTGATCAGTATACCTTGATCATGTTTTGGTAAATAAGCAATTATAGCTTTAGAAGGTGCAGAGGTATGCAGATTGAAGGATTTACCAGGTTCAAGTACAAAGCGAAAAGCATGGGTACCGGTTACTTCTTCGAGAATCACCCCTTTGTCATCTTTAATTATACCAATTGGTACAGTTTCTTTGTACTTTTTTTGTAGATTGTGCATAACAGGAAGCGCGACCTCAATTAGTGCTGGATCAGTTAGGGCTTTCATACCTACTGTTAGCATCTTGAATGATAAAGTATATTTTCGCAACTCATCATTGCGATCTATATAGCCATTATTAAAAAGGGTTGTTGCAATTCGGAAAATACTATTACGAGGAATTGATAGCTGATTGGAAATTTCGCTTATTGTTAAACCCTGAGGATTTTCAGATAATAATTCAAATACGTCTAAAGCCCTCACTAGGTTAGGAACATGATATTTCGAGTTGGATTTTATTTCACCCATTTAGCAATATTGTTTTATATTTAGTCACCATAACTATATATAATACAAACAATCACACAACAATAATACGACTACATGGTCATTTTGTCAAGTATATTATGCAATAATTAATATTGTGTATAATATTAATTATTTACAGAATATGAATATATTTAATGTTATTTATCGAAATCTTTTCTAACAACCGTGAAAAAAGTTCCACGTAATTCTTCTAAATTATTTTCTCCTACCTCATGGTAGACCTGGATAATATTAGGTGCTGTTTCAAGAATAAAATTTGTAGCGCCTGTCGTACCGAATTGAAAAGCACCTTTCCAGGACTTACCATTATCATCGGAAAAGATCAACCAATTCCCGGGACGACTGTATGTACAAACAAGAATTCCATTACTCATTGTAATAACACTTGGGCAAACACCCCTATCGGCTATCTGCTCGGGTGGCGACCAGGTTTTGCCGCCGTCACGGGAGCGGGAACAGTATAGTGGTGTTGGAAAAAGATTGACTCCCATATTTGGATTACGTCCGCCTGAACGCATCACACAGATTAGATCACCATTGGCTGCAATAGTGAGATCCGACTCACGGAATCCTTCCATCGTGATAGCCGGAACCAGCATAGGTCTACCTGCACGGCTTTCCGGAATACTCTTCCCAACCATGTCATGATCGAGAGGAATCCCACGACCCAACATTTTATCATAAGCGACAAGTACCGGATCTCCCCATGTCTTTCCTTTATCTTTAGAAAATACTACTATTGTACGATATTTTCTCTGATTCAGTTCTGTCGGATATCCTGCACATAAAAGTACATCGCCTTCATAGTTACCATACATACTGCCAACAAGATCGCCGTTGGGAAGTTGTACAAGACCATGATGGAACAGAAAACCATCGACGCGGCCGCCGCTTCCAGTAACAGTATAAGAAGCATGCGGTATGTCCAGTTCAGCCTGCTCAGTCTCTATAGTTTTCCAATTGTTAGTCGATCGCCGTAAACTTAATGAAAATTTACCGTCCGGACGTCTTTTTGAATTGCGTCCGATACTAAGTATCTCTCCGTTACCTAGGTCGAGTGCTGTCTTATCAATCCTGCTATTTGGCCCGGCTTGCCAAGTAAACCCATTGTCATAGGACCACATCGAATTTTTTCCATTCCCAGTGACGATACGGCCGTCTTTGAATTGAAAAGCCTGTGCAGTTTTTACCGGCAGTGGTGTGTTAATGAGTACAGATTCATCAAAGGTGACATCTATGCCCTTAATAGTTGGGATTATAACCTTATACTCTTGTGCACTTAAAGTATGAACATTTAATAAAAATATTATAAGTCCAATGATAATCAGATTAACAGTACCAATCAACACGTTTTGTGAATTCATATTACAATTTTTTTTAATAATTTGTAGGGAGGATAGTTTTTTCATCATTGAATTCCTTTTAATAAATTTTAGTTACTTGAAATATTAGTGTTTGCAAATTAAGTTAAAATAATTATTCCATCATAATTGAATTATACAAAATAATTTTTACTTGAATATAAAAGATAACCTGTAACAGTTAACAGTCTGTAAACTGTTTTATTTCTATCTCTTATAATAGACTTCTTTTAAAAGTATGAAAACCGGAGCCTACATTATCAATAATAATAAATTTCCCGTCTTGATCCAGTTTCCCTTTGATAATATGTCCATCAACTTCAATTTCCGTTCCGAGATCATGCATTTTCATAATAAAGACTTTTGCCGTCGTATTCGCAGGAATATTTATTTCAACATCATAGGTATTGTCATTATAAACAACTTTAACTTTTACCGTTCCTCTTATTGTTGGAAAATCAATTTTAGCAAATTTAAGATTCCCTATTTGGGGCTTAATAGATATTTTCTTAAATCCGGGTTCAATAGGATTTATTCCCATTAGTCCTCTTTGTATCATATTTCCAGCAGAACTTCCCCAAGAATGGCTCTTCGACATATCAGGTTTGCCGGAAGGATCCCAGGCTTCAGTAGTATTTGCAGCATTCAATTCATGAATCACATGGTACCAGGAATTTTTATCTTTAGAGGTCATTAATTCCAAAGCTTTTGTGCCCTGATTTAAATTATACAGAGCCAATAAATAAAATTGTGACCCGAAAACACCGCAGTCCATATTTCTACTAATCAGATAATCCGAAATATCGCTTTTTGATTCTTCCTCTACCAGATTAAAAAAGATTGGAAAGAACGAAGAATGAAAGGCTGCGTGGGAAGCATCGAGACCATCAATGTATCTCTTAATCTTTTTGTTGTAAAAGGTTTTGTTGTAACTATTTTTAATAGATTTGGCCAATGTACGAAATTTCACGCTCTCTTTAGAATAATTCTGATTCGGATAAAAAGTATCTAGATATGTCGCCATCTTTGAAAGATGGTCATAGGCATAGTAATTCCAGCCATTTAATACATTATCTATAAAGATGTTATTTGGGTCTTCGTCTTCATAATTATAACCGTCCAGATATGGTGGTGGCCAGTCGAGTGCGGAGGCAGCAACATTTTCAATCAGGAAATTCACACTACTTTCAACATCATATTTCTTTTCCTTCAAAATATCCCAATGTTGCTTTATTGATTCAATATTCCCGGTGTAAAGAAAGTCTTCCCATCCCATTAATACAGACTGCATTTTATATTCATGTGGCCAGGTAGGTTCATAGTATTGATATTCGGATGCGAATCTGGCGAGGGCATATTCCCTATCCATCGTGTACGAAGTCATCTGTTGAATTATTGCACCGCCTTCATAAGCCAGTCTTTCATTCTGTGGAGTATCCCAGTAAAAATCAACATTAAGATGCTTCATGCTTTTTTTGCAGAATTCATATATTTCATTAAGTAAATGATTTGAACTAGAAAAACTTCCTGCATTATCATTAAAGGGATTCCTTATCGCCACAAATTTTATATTTGCTTCGTCAAGAATGTCAGAACCTTCATATCCTTTGATCTGCAATGAATCGGTCCATACATAGCCAACTTCATCAATGACCTGGGAACTCTCGTTGATAATCCATTTGCTCCAGTCAATTACAGTCCATGGATAAATATCCCTTTCACCCCTGATTGTGATAGTGTCGCCTGGTACGGCATAATCAAGTTTCAGTCTGATCCAACCAAAATAGCCTCCACCTAAAGAAATATTATAATCCCCATTCCCAAGATTTTCAATTGATACTGGAGTAATTTCCTCAATTTCAAATGGAGGTTTTGATACAGCCATTAGTCTATCATAATATTGGTGTCTCTCCCGTGCATTATCCCAATCACCATCATCAAATGCTGCCGTCATCCAGTTAACGGGTATTTTTCTTGTATCAATACTTTCATAAGGATCAATATAGTGATAGGCATTAGTAGTTTTTGTACCATGAGGATTGTAAATATATTGTGCATTGTATGATTTCCAAGTTTGATCAGTGATAATAGTAGTGTCTCTATTCTCATATTGAATATATAGCTGCATTAAAAAACTTTTTTCTTTTAATGACGATTCACATATCGCAGATAATACATTAACGGTACTAGTATTTAGATATTCGGTAACATCATATCCCAGATAAGTTATTTTATCTTGGTAGCCCTGAAATGGACCAACTCCAACTAATTTGTTATTTATGTAAAATTTATAAGCGGGAGATTTCTGAATACGGGCATCCCTTGAGGTAACGAAAGCAATTGCGTATTTTATTTTTTCCTTTGGTAGAATTAGCTTTTTTCTGAAATATGCAAAATCACCAACGTCCTCATTTGGTTTGTTTGAACCATCCCAAATTGGTTTGGCAATCCAGTCAGAGAAACCTAATGATTTTATAAACCTACCCATTGAAGAAAAGGGACTTTCATTTCCATCTTTATCCCAAATTCTCACTTTCCAAAAGTAAAATTTCCCATTCTGTAGTTGTGCACCCTCTTTACCGTAAGATACATTTGTTGATTCATCACTTTTTACTTTACCAGAATCCCACATGTCTCCTTTGTTGTTCATCAATTTTTCTTTACTAGATGAAACCAATATTTGATATGCTTTCTGATATTCATTTTTATCTGTATCATTCATTACCCAGCCGAACTCCGGATGGGCGTCATCTACCACAATTACATCTATTTCATTGTTTGCAATTTCAATAATTAATCCGGTGGGAGCATCTGGATCAGCAGCAAATAATTTAATATTAAAAAGGAGTATTCCAACGATTATATTGAGTACTCTGATTTTTAAGTTTAAACTATTAATCATATAATTTTCTCCGAATTATTGCAATACTTATAAAAACAAAAAATGCTTTGAACGCGGATTTTCATACCGAAAATTACTTCGTTTCGTGTAGTTCAAAACCATATAGTTTGGCATCGCGCAGGAAAAACTCCAGTCGGACTGGTTTACCGGCAAGACTGGCTAGATTACCCTTGGTTTTGACTCTGTGATTAGTCGCATCGCCTCTTATCAGTTCGATTTCGTTTTTGCCAAATCCTTTTAATGGTTTGCCCGATGGTTCTAACACACGCATTTGGAGAATACCTGAAACATTAGCGTTTATAGTCAAATCTCCAGCGTCTAAACGAAGAATCTTTGTCAACAACCGGCCCTCTTTTTTCCCGGCATCCCGTGAGACGAAGCCGTCCTTGCGAAGGTGGGCGAGATTTATAGTGCGATCATCGTAACTCTTGTGGCCGTCAGAGTAGCCACCATAGTATATGAATTCCTCGTCTCCAACGGTAATCACATCAGCCACCCAGGCGACTGCATGATCAGCTGCCTCTGGGTTTTCATTGGAGCGCGGCAGCCAAGGCTCTTTCATACGGTTCCAGTTGACGAGATCGTTCGAGACAGACAGCACTGTGTAGCCTATTCCACTACCACTTTTCCCTTCAATTTCCTCATTCAGGATACAGGAAAAATTGATCATCTGGTTCCCGCGTGGTTTGGCCCGGCAGGCATAAAATTCAAGCGATGAAAAATCATCGGGCTGGGGAAGAAAAGATCGCACCGGTTTACTCCAATGTACAAAGTCCGAGCTACTCGTCATACTTACTAAACGCCGTCCCATCCCATCGCTTGTTGGAGAAATATAACCAAATTCATCAGGCGGCCAAGTCCAGCTTTTGACATAAGCGACATATATATTACGAATTGGATCCCACGTCGCATGGACGATGTCCGCAGCATACTCGCGCCACTTGATGCTACCCTTGTGTTCGGGATCACCTTTAACACTATGAGACCAAAGATCCGGCAAGACAGGATGTGGATGATGGCGAACCCAATTCAATCCATCGGCTGAAAATGATACTCCGAGACCTGCTGCGGCATTGTTGTAATAGCGTCGTTCTGGATTACCAAGTTCCCAATAGATCATTTTGTAACGCCTCTCAGGGATCGTTGCCTCTGGCCCATCATCGATTACACTACAACCGAAACCGTAGATTTCGAATAGTTCCTGATATGGTTTTTCCCAATTAATACCATCTACAGACTCGGCATAAGAAAGCATAATGCCCTCGTCCCGGTTAACCCTACTACAATACCAAATGCGAAAACGCTGCCGCTGCTTATCGTACAAAACCGTTGCATAAGGTTGAAAATTGTTATCGTCTGATCCCATTCCTTCCAGAATTGGAGATCCCATCTTAACCGGTTGGTGCAAAGTAGATTCAAGCCCTTTGGACTGTGCAACGATATAATCGTCTATGAACAGGTGCCGTCCCGGTTTCAGATTGATAATCTGTTCTGTGGATACTTGTATTTCTTGCGCATTGATAGTAACTAATACAGAAATGAACAGAAAGCTGAGAAATAAGCCTTTTCTCATTTTAGAACTCTCTTAAATGAGAAATTTTAAAACCTCGAATTTTCACATCCTCAATTTGACGGGTTGTGGCATACACTTTTATCAATACTTCATTTTCAGTAGGAGGTTCAGGACGTTTTTGAATGGATTTGTAATCGTACATAAGCTCTTTCAAATACACAAATATTATGGTGATCAAATTAAGATAATATTTTTATCCTATCAACTTGTTTAGTATTTAGACATTCTAACTATATATGATACATTTATTCTTTATAAGAAGCAAAAATGTTTGTAATCTTTTTGCGATGAAATACAGAAATAATAAACAAAAGACAGTAATTTATATTTATTTTCTGTTTCTAATAGCTATTGGCTATTCACAAGATATTATACCAACTGATACAACAAACAAAAATATCAAAATTTATCTTGATTGCTTAGATTGTGATTTTTCCTTTTTTCGACGCAATTTGACATTTATTGATTTTGTTAGAGATGCCAAATTAGCTGACGTACATATATTAGTAACAAAACAAAAAACAGCTGGTGACGGTATTGAATATGGAATAAATTTTATTGGAATTAATCATTATTCAGATCTTAAATATAAGCTAAAAACTATTTCTCCATATTCTGATACAGATATTTTAAAATGGGAGAGGTTGTTAAAAAAAATAGAAATAGGAGTTTTACCCTATTTATCTATGACCCCAGAGATAGAAAACATAAAAATTCTATATGATAATAAAATTGACAATGAAGAGGAATTAGACCGCTCTGATCCCTGGGATTATTGGGTTTTTCAATTGGGGTTAGGTTCTGAATTTCAAGCGGAAGAAAGCCAGAGTGAATATTCTTTAAGTACGTCCCTTGATGCGGATCGAATAACCGAAACAATGAAATTTAAATCGGAGTTATCCTATAACCTTAATAAAGAAACTTATAATGATGATGATGAAATAATTAAAAGCAACAAAATGGAAGCGGAATTCGATGCAGATCTGGTATATTCAATAAATCCACGATGGTCTTTGGGGATTTTAGGTGATATATCAAAATCTTCATTCCTCAACATATACTTTGCTTCAAATATTGGTACTGCAATTGAATATAACATATTCCCTTGGGATAAATCTGATAGAAAAGTATTTACAATAGCATATCAACTGAATACTAACTATTATAAATATAACAAATTGACAATATTTAATAAGAAAGAAGAATGGAGGACATCCGAATCCCTGGAATTGTCACTAATACTAAGACAACCATGGGGTGATATAGAAAATACACTTGAAATGTCTCATTTTTTCTATGATTTTTCTAAGAATAGAGTATCATTAAGATCTGATGTTTCAATTAATATCGCTAAAGGTTTATCTTTTTTCATTGATTTAGAAGCAGAGTTGATACACGACCAACTATATTTACCAGCTGGGGATGCTACAAGAGAGGAATTACTATTAAGACAAAGAAAATTAGGAACAGCTTTTGAAATATTGGGGAATATAGGAATTCAGTTTACTTTTGGTTCAGTATACAATAATATAGTTAATCAGAGGCTTAAATAAAATCGCTAATCTGTATCCACAGAAAGTGTGTTCCAAAACCCACCGTTTTTGACACACGCAAACTAACCGGTTTGTTTTGGACATAGTTTTAAAAACAAAAAAGGAAAACTTATTAGTCTTCCTTTTTCAGTATTAAGGATGTAAAACGTATCTCTTAATATTACTGAATTTACAGCAATCTATGATTTGTCTTATCTCGTGGTTATACCACAAATTCAGATCAAGTATTTAATGGTTGTAGTTTATCCTATTGAAACAAAGAGATTTTATTCTTCTAGTAGTCCTAACATATGCTTCACTTTAGATGTTTGGATAATATCCGGGCTTTTCCTTATAGCTTTTAAATTACCCCATTTAGTCTTTGGAGCCCATGTCATTACTCTTAGTCCATGGCGATGTGCCATTAAAATATCTGCTCTGCTAATCGATGAACCAATTCCAACCCCAAACAAATCAAGCTCTTTAGCAATTTGCATAATTTTTTCAATATTTGATCCTGTGACAAATTGTAATACTTGAGAATTTTCTTTTAGAAGTTTATGGAAATACTTGCTACCTGCCTCAACAATAATCTTATCAACCATATGATAATCTGTAACAACTTTATTGATACCATAGATAAAAGCATTCATATATGAAGAAGTGTCTAAAACACCATAATTGAATTTACAATCAATTGAAAAGTAGTATCTCTGAATTTCAGGAATACTGTTAAAAAGTTCATCAACACTGATGACATTATATACTTTATTATTGTTCGTAACGTAAACACAGCTATCCAAATCGGACCAATTATAATCACTAATAAATCCGGTATAATTTGTCAAACTACTTAGATCTTTGTTGTGATATATTACCAATATACTATCTTTTGTGACTTGTACATCTATTTCTGAGCCATCAGCGCCAAGTTCAATTGCTGTTGATATAGACTCGAATGTATTGCCCGGGTGTATATAATTCTTTCCCATTCCCCGATGACCAAGAACAACAATTTTATTAGAATTTAGATTATTAATCTCGATGGTCTTTTCGTTAATACCACATGAAGACAGTATTATTACAAGTAATATTAATATTATATTAGATATGTTATTAATCAACATTGATCGAGTCACCTCTAACTGTATAGTGCCAAGAAAGCGAGAGCAGTTTGTTATATTTAGGCATATATTCACTATTCTTTGTAAAAGATGTCACCATATTGTTTAAATCAAGCGTTTGAATTATTGAACTCTCTGGAAAAAATTGTATTTCGTTTTTACTGATAATTTTTTGATACCCAATACCTATCTTATCTTCTTGATTTAGATTTAGTGAATTTCCAAAAGCATAATAATCGAAATTTTTAGGTGCAATCATCTCAATCAATGTTGGCAGAATATCAATATGACTTCCGGGTGTATAATTAATCTTGGGTTCTATATCACCTCCATAGATTATAAATGGTACTTCTGATGTTTCTAGTAGATTCGGATATGAGTTTATAAATCGTCTACCATAGTGGTCGCCTGTAAAGCAGAATATAGAATTAGGATACTTTGTTATTATCTCTGAAACGAAGTCCCCAATTGCTTTATCTGAATACCATAGATGTCCTAAAGCTAATATCGACATTGCTCCTTTGTATTGTGATTGTGCTTTTAATGGTAAATCATCTTTACTTTTATATGAAAATCCCCTTCCATAGATATCGATAGTATATGGTGGATGATAAGAGGTGGTCAAGATGATATTTAGGCTATTACTATTATCATCAATAGTGTCCAAAACCAATCTGAAAAGCATATCATCATCAATACCCCACACACCACTTTCTGTTTTTCCACCTGCATCAGCAGCTGAATACAAATTATCAGCACCTTGATTATTTACAAAATTTCCAATATTTTGCCATGACATAAAACCGCCATAATAAAAATTAGTTACATAACCCAATTTTTCAAATTGGGTAAACATCGAACTTGGATAGGAAGCATTAATAGCACCAATCTTGCTGATATTAATACCAGAATATGGAATACCGGTTATAATTGCACCGAATGAATTCATCGTTGAATTCGAAGACGGTAGAAAATTTGGGAAACTAATTCCGTTTTTTGAATAATGTTTAAGATTAGGAACAACATTAAATTCTGAATATTTACTAAGTAGTGGCCAAGAATCAAGACTTTCTACGATTATTAAAAATATATGTTTTGGTCTTTGAATTGTTGGCCCTTCACTTTTCTTAGATATGGTAGCTGTAACTGTATTTTCCCCAACATCATTGATATGACTCCCTACCTGTCCAAAAGGATTATCTCCGTCAATTTTATTGAACTTGTTGAAATCTGAAATTGCATAATTTAGAGATCTGATTGGATTAATAATTGTTTTATTCAAAAAGGGATCGCGTGACACCGAAGACCACTTTCTCATTACGGGTCTATTGCCAAAAGATCCTCTGATGCTACCAATAAATAGAGCAATGATTATTGATACTAACAATATTCTGTATGGTGTATTTTTTATTTTTTGTAGGTAGCCAACTATCTGTCGTCCTTTTTCAAAATTTCTAAAGATATATGAACTAATTAAAATAATAATCAAGATGGTAATTAGATTTATAACAGGATTAAAATCAGCAACAATTGTTTCGAATACTGCTTTTTGATCGTCATATAATCCCACAAATAAAAAATGATTAAATTGATCATTGTATTCTCTAAAATAATTTATCGTCACTACACAAATAATTGTGGTACTTATGATGAAAAGATTTTGAAATATTTTTCTAATGAGGATTGCGATTCTTAGTTTATCAAAAGGAGCTAATATTAAAGTAAATAGGAAAGGTAATAGAATAAAGTATGCTGTGACAGCAGAATCAAACCGGAATCCCATTAAAAATGTTTTATATATATCAACCCATGTAGAATGTGCATCTATTTGATTAATGAAAAAAAGGATAAAAATGATTCGAAATAAAAGATAATATATAATACCAAAACACCAAAATAAGATTTGAGTATATATTTCACCTACAAATTCTGACCACTTGGTATGCTCATTCATATTGATTTCCTTATATTATCTTAATAAACGCATACCACAAGTACAAGAAAGTTTGTTTCAAAATCTACCATTTTTGACACACTCAAGACTGTTTGTTTTGGGTAATGTTTTTGGAAGTAATACACAGAAAGCGTGTCCACAATTACTAAATTTCCTCACTGGTGTGTGAGAGCGATATATATATAATAAACACCCCTGCCTACCAATGGCGTGGGTTGGTACTAAATTGAACTTCGATTTTAGCTAACCTCTTTGCTATTCAAGTATATTCCGTATTTCATATCAAGATTTAAAATATGATTTACCCACCAATTTCTTAAAAAGTCCTGTATTTTTATTATGATGACTAATTCACCTTTTCTTTCCTCAAGCTGTTGCTGTAAATCTTTTAAAGTCTTAATTAACTTTCCGTGTTCCTTTTTATGATTCAAAAGATTAGAATAATCATATTTTTTCATTAGGTTTTCTTCTTCAGAAAAATGATACATTGTGTAATCGGACAATTCTAACAATACTTTATGCAAAACATCGATTGGTGAACCTTGACTCATTCCATTGTGTAAATCATTAATTAGATCAATTATTTTTCTATGATGATTGTCCATGTTTTCTATACCAACACTATAATTCTCCACCCATTCTAAATGTGTCATTTTATCTCCTTATTCATTGATTATTGTTCATAGAAATATTGAAATCTATTAAACTTATAATTGTGTTAAAAACGGTTAATACAAATTAATTGAATGTATTGTCGTTTTCTACTTTAGAATAATATAATTGAATTATTTTACCTTTCCGTATTCACAGAATGCGTATCCACATTATTTTACGAAAATTATTTAAGAATGTGAGTGGTCTTTTCTCGCCACTTCGCACTGTCCACTCTAAAGTAAATTGAAATTTGGAAAATGGTTGAAAAAACAAGGTTTATTTACTAAACAGGCCTCCAATTATTGCTCCAACAAATAATGGGCCAATATGAAATAAAGCAATAACAATCACCCCCGCACCTGCTATTAGGCCTAACAATGGTAAACCAGGTAGAAAACCAGTAAACACAATTAATCCAATTATTATGGCAGGAAGTAACGCTGATATGATTGCATTGCCAACACCACCGGATTTTTTTCCTCCTACAAGTCCGGCAATGAGCGGCCCAAGAAGTGGAAGCCAAAATAGCAATATTGAAATGAAAAACATCCATAGAAAACCCCTCATAATACTACCTTTACTACTCATAATTCCTCCAATGATGTTAATAAAAATACAAGAGTATTATTATTCTAACAATAACTATCGAATTATTCTATTTAGAGATTACTTTACCCCTATGGTGTGCAAGAGTGGTTTATACACAAAAAAGACCCCCCGCCATCCATTAGAGTGGGTGGTTACACAATAAAAAGAGGTATCACAAAAGTATCATAAATTTTTGTCTCAATATGGCATAATATGTCATATTTTGGTATTTTGGAAAAATAAAAAAAGGAAGTTATTATGCTTCCCTTCATCTCTCTACCTGTAAATATATCAATAACTTAGGGTAGTACCCGGGGCCGGACTCGAACCGACACGAGCTCATCACTCGAGGGATTTTAAAGTACTTTATGCTACATGGCTATCTTTCTATATAGCTGCACTTACAGTAATCTTTGTTTTGCCTTATCCCATGGATGTACCACAAACTAGTTAGGTTCAGTTTTAATTATGTGGTAATTACATAATAAACATGATAGGGACAGTATGATTAGTATCCCTACTATATTACTATTATTCATATTTCAAAGCAGTTACTGGATTACGATTTGCTGCCTTGAGAGCTTGATTAGTAACGGTTATTTGAGCAATTATAAATGCGATCAACCCACTTAATAAGAAAAATAAATGATTGAATTCTATCCTGTAAGCAAAGTTTTGAAGCCATTTATTCATTGTGAATACAGTTAAAGGCCAGGAGATAACTGTTGCAATTACCATAAGCTTCAATATATCCTTTGATAGTAATATATATATATTTTTGACTGATGCACCTAAAACTTTTCTTATACCTACTTCCTTTGTTCTCTGTTCAGCAATATATGAAGATAATCCAAATAATCCAAGACTCGCTATAAACATTGCAAGAATAGCAAAAATTGTAACAATCTTTTGTGTTCTTTTTTCAGCAATATACAGTTGATCAAAGTCATCATCTAAAAATGTATATTCAAATGGCTGATCTATTGCATATTTTTTCCATACTTGTTCAATAAATCCAAGAATATCAGGAATATCATTTGATTGTATTCTAACCGCAGTATATCGCCCGAATCCACCAGCTCTAAATGATCTAATTAGCATTGGTTCTATCGGTGAGTGCAAAGAATTAAGATGAAAATCTTTAACAACCCCAATAATTGGATAGAGAACCGTCTCTCCATCGTTAAAATTATCAATAATAGCTTTGCCTATTGGATCATCAAATCCTAGTATGTTCGCAGCTGTCTCATTTATCACAGCGGCCGTCGAATCTGCTATTCTATCGGAAGAAAAGAACCTGCCAGACGACATCTCTAGTCCATATGTAATTGCATAGGATGGATCTGTAAAAAATTCTTGATAAATCAATGAATTTTCTGATGGCTCCCCCTGTAGTTGCCGTACGTTTGAATTGAAATCATGTCCAATTAAACTTGTTGAGTTAGATACTGACAATATTCTTGGATCTTGTTTTAAATCTTCCTTAAAAGAATTAATAGACGCACCAATATCATCTGTTTTTTCAACAATTATTACGTTCTCTTTATTATATCCTAATTCTTTATTTTGGATGTAATTCAATTGATTATAAATAATCAATGTTCCAGTAAATAGCATAATAGTTATGGTGAATTGAAATATTACTAAACCACTTCTTAACCAGGATTTTTGTCCTTTTGCAACTGCAGATCCTTTAAAAACCTTGACTGGATTAAAAGAAGCTAAATAGAATGCAGGGTAACTTCCTGAAATGACACCCACAAGAATCATTAAAACAATAATTGAAGGCATTACAAATGGATCAGAAAATAGATTCAATTGTAACGAAAAACCGCCAATATTATTAAACATAGGTAATAATAACTTGACCAAAATAATTGCGAATACAAATGATATAAAACTCAATATTAAAGACTCTGTCAAAAACTGCTGAATTAGTAGCAATCTACTTGATCCTAATGTTTTACGTACGCCTACTTCCCTAGCTCTTTTGGTTGATCTAGCTGTAGCAAGATTCATAAAATTAATGCAGGCTATGACCAAGATGAACAATGCAACAATTGAAAATATTCTGACATATAGAATACTTCCATTCGGTTCCACTTCTCCATCTTGTGTACTAAACAAATGAATATCAGTAAGAGGTTGTAAATAGAATCCGTATGATGCCCCCTGCTCTACTAATTTATCCCATGAAACACCAAGAAATTGTTCTATTTGAGGTCCAGCATATTTTAGTACCATTCCTGGAAATTCGCTTTCAACTTGTTTCGGTAAAGTGTTTTCGTCAAGTAATAAATAGGTGTAAAAGTTATTGCTAACCCACATACCGTTATTTGCAGCATCAGGATAGGTCATCATCGAAGCCAGAAAATCATAGTGGAAATGGGTATTATCCGGAGGATCTTCAACAACTCCAGTAACTATATAATCTCTTTGTCTATCAGAGTTAAAAATTTTCCCAATAGGGTCTTCGGTCCCAAAATATCTTTTGGCTGTAGATTGCGTGACTACTACAGAATTTGGTTCGATAAGAGCAGTTTTGTAATTCCCTTGTATAAGACCGATATCAAAAACTTCAAAAAACGATGAATCGGTTGTAAACCACCGTTCCTCACTAAACACCTTTTCTTCATACCTAATTACTGGAAATCCAAAATTTCTTACACGCGTAAAATTTATTACACCAGGTATTTCATCAACAAATGCAGCCCCAACAGGTGCAGGGGACACAGCCATTTCAAAATCTCCATTTAGTGATCCACGCGTATTCACTCTATAAATATTTTTTGAATTTGAACTATTCTTGTCAAAACTAAATTCAAATCTGACGTACAGCATTATCATTATAAACGCCATTACCCCTACCGCTAATCCAGTAATATTTAGAAAAGAGTATACTTTATTTTTTATGATATTTCTAAAAGCGACAGTTATGTAATTCTTGATCATTTTTTATATCCATATTCAGTTAATAAATTTCCCAACATTTTTAATAAGTTATTTTCCGTTTACTCTTTCATTTGATATTTTTCCATCAAAAAGTTGAATGGTGCGATGAGCATAATTTGCATAATCTGGTGAATGAGTTACCATTATGATTGATGTACCCTGTTTGCTTAGATCACCAAGAATATTCATCACTTCATCACCGTGAGTTGAATCAAGATTTCCAGTCGGTTCATCTGCCAATATTATTTTTGGTTCTGAGACTACAGCTCTAGACACTGCTACTCGTTGTTGTTGTCCACCTGACAATTGTTGAGGAAAATGTCCACTACGATGATCAATACCCATTTTATTTAATACAGAATTAACTTTTTGCTTACGATCTGCAGATCCCATTTTTAGATACAGCAATGGCAATTCAACATTTTCATATACTGTTAATTCATCAATTAAATTAAAGTTTTGAAACACGAATCCTAGATTCTCTTTTCTTAAATCAGCTCTCTGTCTTTCGTTATAATTTGCGACATCATTCCCTAAAAATTTAAATTCCCCCTTGGTAGGATTATCTAATAATCCTAATATGTTCAGTAGTGTTGATTTACCACAACCAGAAGGTCCCATTATCGATACAAATTCACCTTCATTAATTTCTAAATTCACATTGTTTAATGCTGTCGTTTCAACTTCTTCAGTCAAAAATATTTTAACTAAATCTTGTGTTTTTATCATTTCATTTCCTTTCTATTTTTAAATGTTTAGTATTACTTTGATAACATCAACTTATCAATATCTCCAAATGATTCGTATGATGAGGTGATTACCTTATCCCCAGGCTTCAAACCATCTAAAACTTCAAATACCTCAGTATTTTGACGTCCTAATTTGATTAGTTGTTTCACAGCAAATTCTTCCGAATCGTCAACTAAATACACCCATTGACCACCTGTTTTTTGGAAAAATCCACCTCGCGCCAATAAGACACCTTCACCTGGGTCGCCAAGCTCCAGTCTGATATGCTGTGACTGACCTCTACGGATACCCTCAGGCTCATCTGAAATGAATTCCATGTCAACTTCAAAACGACCATTTATCACTTCGGGATATACCTTAGCTACTATTAACTCATGCTGTTTATTATCAAATGAAAAAGTACCTTTCTGGCCAATAGTAATTCTTGATAAGTAATATTCATCGACACTAATTAAGATTTTAAATCCATCCAATACATCCACTTGCCCTAGTCTCTCTCCTTTGGATTTAGATTCTCCTATTTCTGCATTCAGCGATGTAAGTTGCCCTGTGACAGGAGCTTTTAAAATAAGATTGCCCATATTTTCTTTTACAACTTCTAAATTGTTTTTCATCCTCACTAGAGATACTTCAAGCTGTTCAAGCTGTATTTCTCGGAATATTGAATCTTGATTAAAGGACTTTAGTGTTAGTTCTCGTTTACCTAATAAATAATTGTATTTATCTTCAGCTATTTCATATTCTTGTTTCGCAATTAAATCTCGTTCAACCAAACTTTTCATATTTTCATAATCACGTTGAGAATTTTTAATATCATATTCTAAATCCAATAACTGAGCTTTGATAGCTAGAGCATTTTGTTCCATAGCTAATCTAGTATTTCTTAAATTGTTACTTTGTTGAAACAATTCAGCTTCGCGATACATAATATCTAACAACAAATTTGTATTTGCTAACTTCAGAATTGGGTCACCTTGGTTCACAAAAGTTCCAGCTTCTAGATATAGTATTTCAACAGTTCCTCCTTCAATAGCATCAAGGTAGTTTGTTTTAATCGGAATAACGGTTCCAATAACTGGTATGAATTCTTGGAAATCACCTTTGTATACGGATGAAATCACTATTCTATCTTGATTTACATTTAGTCGTGAACTTTTATCGCTAAAAAATATTTGAAATATTAGTAATAGTATTATAGAGATACTGCCAAGATATAATGCAATTTTTTTTGCCGGCCATTTCTTTTTTTCTATTTTACGATCCATGTTTCTCCCTATTGATAATTAAGCATTTATTATTCTGCTTATTTGTTTAGACCTCTATTTTTTTTTGTTTGTTGTCATGGATGCCATTTTATTAATAAACATGTTTATTTAATAACTATCCTAATTTTTCAATTTTATAATAATCCTGCAATAAATATGCCAGATAAATATTAGAATGTCTTATGTTATCGTATATATATAATATTTAATGGTTTAGGAGAACTTCTAGTATTAATAATTATTAATTAATATATCATTATGATATATTGTATATAAAATTACTAACACCACGTATTTTGCCATATCCCGTTGTTATACCGCAAATTGAAAACAAAGCTACGAGGAGATGTACTTCCTAATAATATTCATTATTCAAAAGTTATTTAATTATACGTAAATCCAATAGGGGTTTGTTTGATTTAAAACGTATTATTGGATGTAAGAACTAAATATTTGAAAAATTTGTCGACAATTTATTTAAGATACTCGCTAAAATCTATTGCAACTTCCATAATATCAGGTAGATACTTTTTAATAACATTACGTTCATTTTCGATAAGTTGATAGTTACTGTCTCGAACCTCCCAAGAAGCTAAATTATACGACTCTGATGAAAATTCAATAACGGTATTGGGATAGATTATTGCATAATCATCCCACCCTGAAACGACTATAAAATCGTGTCCATTTTTGTCAAATAACGATTTTCCTTGTGAGAATACACTAATATCCTCAGTATATCCTAATAACTCTAACATAGTAGGTACTAAATCAATATGTGAGGTTAAATGATTATTATTTTTTATAGTTGAATTTGGAATATAAACTAATAACGGCGTTTTAGTCTGGAAATCAGAAAAATTATTCATATGCCCCCAATGTCCCGTTTCGTAGAATTCCTCTCCGTGGTCTCCTGTAATGACAACAATTGTACTGTCAAGGATGTTATTTTCTTCCATAGAGGCAATTATTTTACCTACTTCGAAATCGTCAAAATTAATCGCATTCTTATAGCTATTCAAAAGGGTTAGAGAATCTTTTTTGCTTACAGTCAAATAGTTAGGATTTTTATTTGAAGGTAAATATTTGTTAAAATTATCAGGATAGCTGTATGGACCATGTGGACCATCATAATAAAGGAAGGCAAAGAAAGGATTATTTGTATCTCGCATTTCCAAAAATGTGGTAAATGCGGTTGTAAGTAAAGGATCTTTAGTCGCTGCTCGATTACCATTTAATCCATCAATAATGTGATCAGGAATTTCTATGAAGGCAGTTTTTCTAAATTCGGGATTAGCTAAGTTTGAACTTGATATAATTTTAAAATCATAATTTAATTCTTTAAGTTGATTTATAAAAACTGGGCCTTGTCGCTCTCCTAAAAATTGATGCCAATAATAACCATGAATACCATAGAACATAGTAAATATTCCAAAACGGGAAGCATTACCCCCACTATAATGATTCTGAAACACTATTGATCTTTTTGAAAAATCCCATATTCTTGGCGTTATTTCTTCTGATAACATATCATAACGCCACGCATCAATAACAATCCAAACAATATTTAAATGTTTCCCTGGCTTTGGTTTAGTAAGAGGTTTCTTAGGATAATTCAATCTGCTATATTTTTTATCAAGTGAAATGATGTCTTCTCGATTAACTTTAAAATTGAATTGTTTTCGCATGAATCGTTTGATTGTTAGTGGTTGATACAACGGGAATACTTTATTAAATCGGGTAACATCGTTATTGTTGTAAAGATCTGCAACCGCAAAAGTAAATTTATCGGTTGAAATTAGTAACAAGCTTATTATTATAATAAAAGTGATAAAATGTTTTGAAATGGGTTTTTGTGCTAAATTATAATATGCTTTATGGATTAGGATTGCTTCAATTATAAATATACTTACAATGATTATTCCAATTGTGGCTAATGTGTAAATTCCCAAATGTAAAGAATCTCCAACTCCCTCTGTAGAAATTAAGTTAATTACCATACTATTAAGATGAAATTTGAATATTCTATAAATAGCAATATCAATCAAATTAATAATTTGTATGCTAGACATAATTATCACAGAAAATATGAATAGCGGAATTCTATGTTTTATAATGATCCAAAAAAGGAAAAGCGGTATTGCAATTAAACAATATATCATCAGCACATTTGAACCCAATGCAGAATGCAGAAATACTAAACTCCACAATTTTTGTGGTACGCTTATAAATATCAGATAAGAATAATTGAATCCAATTGATACTAATATATTAATACCTAGAAACCAAAACAATGTTCTGAAATGTATTTTTAATTTAGATGGACTCATTTTTTTGCATGGACTAGATCATCCATTAATTTTGATTTTGCAATTGAACAAGGAGGACTATCGATAATTATTGATTTGACAAAATCCTTCAGTGCTTTTGTGTTGTCAGAAGTATCCATCCTATCATAAAATTATCAATTAGTATCAAGGAATAGCAATAGTTAATCAGATTTGCAATATTCAACAATAAATAATCAACAAAACCGATTAATATACAAGTCGATTGGCAGCATAACATCCGTTATGTAGACAGTATTAGTCGTGTTATTTCAATCGATACGGAAATTTTTTACTAGACCTGCGGTTTACATCATCAATAATTTGTTTGGCAGGACTCCGCCAATCAGCCTCTATATCATACGCTATTGACCATAGGGTATAACCATCTTGCCCATTAAGTAATGAGTAATTTGCTTTAATTTCTTTTGATTTTGTCAGGCTGTAAGGGATCCAAGGCCAAAGAGTATTCTCCGTTAATACATTAAGAATATGAAGACCAATGTCAATACCAAGAGATTCTAAATCTGTAATGAGTTGATTCTTTTCAATATCCCCTCTTAATACTGCGTCCACTTGTAGCAGTGAAGCCAGCTCTTGAGCTTTCATATCCCAGGATTCAATTATCGAAACATCATTCTCGACTAATGCTTGAAAAGTATCTTTATAATGTTGAATGTTAACACGGATGGACTTTTTACCGCCCCTGGTACTCCTTAAAACCTCGTTATAATAGGAAATCATGAATGCTTTGCTTTCAGCTTCTTCAATCTCACTGATTGCCAGTTCATCTAATTCATCAGGAATAATTCCTGTATAATGCATTTCAAAAGGCAATATTGCAATATTCCTATGATATGCAGTCTGAATTTCAAAGTCATGAGAAATGAAGAATGGTGTACAACTGGCTAAGAGTAAAAAGAAAATGAAAGAATACTTTATCAATTTATTCATAATGATCCTCGATATTAAAGTATAAATTAGGGAAAATAAATATTATATAAAATACATCACTGTCTTGGTAGTGCAGCGCTATTCCGCTATTCTATCGTCGAGAGACACTTCTTTTAGCAGTTTTGTATCATATAGTTAGTATCAAAACCCATTGTTTTTGGTAAACTCAAATCAGCCGGTTTGTTTTGGGACACGTTTTGGGAGATATTATTAAAAATTGACAACCTTTATTATAAATAGATATCTATATAAAACAAGCTTACACAATAAATCTTATTTAATATATTTAAAAGGAGTAACGTTATGAAACGGTTCTCATTTTTGTTGAATGTGGTTACGGTTCTAATCATAGTTTTTCCAGCAGCAGGACAAGATAAATCAAGTCAGTTAAAGGAATACATGAAAAATATAAGTGAACAGAATGATTTTCATGGCTCTGTGCTTATTGCGCAAGAAGGAGATGTCATATTAAAGCAAGGATACGGTTATGCAAACCATGATTGGAATATTCCTAATAGTATTGACACCAAGTTTAAAATTGGTTCTATTACTAAACCATTCACTGCAATTCTTACTATGCAACTCGTAGAGAATAATTTATTAAAACTGGATGACACAATTTCTGATCATTTAGTGGATTACCCATCAAGTACAGGTAAGATTATAACTATACATCATTTATTAACCCATACATCTGGCATACCCGACTACTTACGTTTACCGCAATTCAAAGAAGATTCGGATTCGTTGCGTATTTCATTTGAACCCGAGGAATTGATCGGAATGGTAAAGGATCTTCCTTTGAATTTCGAACCTGGAACAGATTTTCAATATAGCAATTCAGGTTATATCATACTCGGTATGATTATAGAGAGTATTACAGGGATACCTTGGGCATCGGTTGTACAAGAACAAATTTTAGATCCAGTTGGAATGTTAAATACAGGATACGATATGGACGGTACGATTACAAATCATCGAGCAAACGGCTATAATAAAATAGACGATGGTTATAAAAATGCTCCATATGTGGATATTTCTCTTTTTGGCTCGGCTGGAGGTTTATATTCAACTATTGAAGATTTGTTTTTGCTTGATCAGGCTCTTTACACTGATAAGCTATTATCTAAGAAGTATCGAGATATTATGTTCAAATCTCACTTAACAACACCATCTGGGAATGGGCAAGGCTACGGTTGGGATATTGTTATTAATCCGCTTAGATTTATAGGACATATGGGAGATGCTAGCGGTTTTATGTGTGTGATTGCAAGGATGAAGGATGATAAAAACACTATTATTGTACTAAGTAATGTGCATGAAACAAATCTAAGAGTATTAGTTAAAGAAATTTATGACATTTTGTACAGTACTTAATAAGTCTTTTAACTTCATATAGCGTTATAAATAAAAGTGACTAGCCCCTAATTATTAAATCGCTTTCTTTGTTATTGTTTTTTTCTTCCAATTAAGCACTAAAATGCAATAGGTGCACGTCTTAGAAACCGCCGTTTTTGGTACACTCAAATTAGCTTGTTTGTTTTGGTATACGTTTTTGAAACAAAAAGGGAAGCACATTTACTTCCCTTTATAATACCCGGAGCCGGACTCGAACCGGCACGAGCTCATCACTCGAGGAATTTTAAGCATTATGGGAGTATCAGCTATGTCTTTATATAACTTGATTTACGGGAAACTGTGTTTTGCCTTATCCCGTGGTTATACCATAATACTATTATTGTCCAAAATAAGAATTCAAGCTATTTCTATATCATTTAATGGCAATGATCTATATCTTTTCCCCGTACCAGCAAATATTGCATTAGTCAGAGCAGGAGCCGTGGGTGGCACAGGCGGTTCTCCAGCGCCAGTAGGCAATTCATAACTTGAAATTATATGAGTTTCCACCACGGGCATTTGATCCATACTAATTAACTTATAATTATGAAAATTGCTCTGCTCAACTTGACCATCTTTAAAAGTTATTTCACCAAATATAGCTGCACTTAAACCAATAGCAATACCACCTTCAATTTGCGCCTTAACACCATCAGGATTAATTACTAATCCACAATCGATTGCACAAATCATTCGATCTATTTTTAGTTTTTCTCCTATAAAAGATATTTCGGCTACCATTGCTGCATAACTTTGGAAACAATAATGAGATGCCAAGCCATAATATTTACCATTTTTCTTGCTTCCATTCCAACTAGCAGCTTCGGCTGCAGTTTTTAATACATTAAGTTGTCGCTTATTATTAGTCATCAATTTTAAACGATAATCTAATGGATCTTTCTTGGCCAAATGTGCTAATTCATCTATAAAACTTTCATTAACAAACGCATTTTGAATATTACCTACTGCTCTCATCGGACCAATAGGAATAGTTGACTTAGATTGAACATAATCTATGTGAATATTTGGTATCTCATAGGGAAGTTCATCAGCCCCTCCTGAAATAGTCCAATACGAAGTATTGTCAGGTCCTGAAATTCTATTAAACCATGCAATAGGCTGCCCCTCTTTATCTATCGCGCCTTTAACCATGTTTATTGTGGCAGGTCTATAAACTCCATTTTTAATATCTTCTTCACGAGTACGTATTACTTTAACAGTTCCTTTCTGGATCATTGCAATCTCTACAGCTTCCTTAACATAGTCCTCGGCTAATCTTCGTCCGAACCCACCTCCAGCTTTTAACGTATGAATTGTAATGTCTTTCTTTTTAAAACCAGTAATATTTCGAGCTTCTTCAAATGCACCTGCCGGGTCTTGGGTCGGTAACCATAATTCACAATTATTATTTTCTATTTTAACTGTGCAATTCATTGGTTCCATAGTAGCATGGTCTAAGAATGAACCTTCATATAATGCTTCTAATTGTTTATATGATTTTTCATAATTTGTATCAAAGTCACCTATGGTTTTAATCTTCTTCCCATGTTTTTCTAAAGCACTTTTAAAATCATTCCTAATATCTGTACTATTCAGTCCTTGATTACTGCCTAAATCCCAGTTGATATTTAACTTTTTTTGACCTTGAATTACTGACCAAGTATTTTTCCCTACAATTGCAACACCAGTAGATATTTTAAATACATTTTTAACACCCGGTACTTTTAAAGTCTCTGATTTATCAAAAGATATTGGTGCCCCCCCTACCACTGGGCAATGAATAACAATTGCTGTCAGCATATCAGGAAATTGTAAATCAAATCCGTATTTTAATGTCCCATCAATTTTATTAGATTGTCCTAAGCTCTTTTTCGATTTACCAATTATTTTAAAATCTTTTGGATCTTTAAGTGGAGGATTTTTAGGTACTTTTATATTATTTGCTGCATTAATAAGCTGTCCATAGCCTAGTTTCTCATTGTTTGCAATATTAACGATAAATCCATTCTCAGCTTTGCATTGATCTTTTGAAACGCCCCATTGTATAGCAGCAGCTGATAGTAACATTTCTCTAGCTGTAGCACCGGCTTTTCTTAATTTATCATAAGATGTACGTACACTTGCACTCCCACCGGTTACCTGACTACCAAATTTATCATTTAAGTCACCCTGTACTACTTTAACTTTCGACCAATCAGCTTCCAATTCTTCAGCAATTATCATTGGTAAGGCTGTCCAAACCTTTTGTCCCATTTCTGATCTATGCATAGTAATTGTCACAAAACCATTTTTATCGATCTGTAACCATATATTCGGTCGGAATACCGCTTCCTGAGCAAATATCTTCTCTGCACTTGTTATATACAAACCAAATGCAATACCAGCTGAAGAAAAACCTGTATATTTAATGAAGTCTCTACGTGTCATATTTTTAGTCATTTCGAATCCTCCGCTGCAGTATGTATAGCTTTTCTGATTCGATTGTACGTACCACACCTGCAAAGTACTTTATTCATGTGTTTATTGATATCCTTATCACCAGGATTTGGATTATTTGAAAGTAGTTCTGTTGCTGCCATTATTTGACCTGGTTGACAATAACCACATTGAGAGACATCTTCAGCTATCCATGCCTTTTGTAAAGGATGGTCACCATTTTGTGACAGACCTTCAATTGTAGTAATTGATTTACCATCACATTTACCAACCGCAATTGAACATGATTTAACCGCCTTTCCATCAATAAGTACTGTACAAGTACCACATAATGCTTTTCCACAGCTGTATTTAGTTCCAGTTAGGCCTAATTCATCCCTTAGAAACCATAATAGTTTCATCGCAGGATCAACTAATACTGTTAATTTGTTTTCATTGATTGTAA
>JBHPEE010000012.1:0-34330 GCA_042577295.1 Fidelibacterota bacterium
ATTCGATTCTTTGGCGATTTTAATACCGCGTTGGAAGATTACTAGGAAGAGAGTAAGTAGAACTATAGTGCCAATCAAACCGGTTTCCTCTCCAATGATGGCAAGTATAAAATCTGTATGTGGAGTTGGTAAAAATTGATTTTTTGCAATACTATTACCCAACCCCATTCCAAATAGGCCTCCATTCCCCAGACTTATTAATGATTGTGTAATTTGATAGCCGGCGCCAGCAACATCCTCATTGCCACCTAACCATGACATGATTCGTGATCTACTATAAGGTACTGATAATATTAATGGTATGGTTATCAAAGCTGCTACCATACCTGCTGCAGTGAGCTGAATAAATTTTGCTCCACCCATAAATAACATCATGGCTCCTATGATGCAAAGCATAATACCTGTGCTAAAGTCGGGTTGAAATATTATAAGACCAACTATTAGAATTATTACAAACAAAGGAGGGAAAAAGCCCGAATAAAAATCATGTATTTGATTCTTCTTCTTCGCCATAAATGCTGCAAGATATATTATCAATGCAATGCGTGCAATATCGGAAGTTTGTAAAGAATACGCACCCAAGTATAACCATCGTCCTGGAGATGAGACACCATTAATTAAATACCAAATTTTGGTGTAGATCAGAAGGATAACTGCCATAGCAATTAGGAATGGAGCTAAGGATTTTAATTTACGATAATCGAATAACATGAAAAATCCTAAAGCCAAGAGGCCAATTACTAATCGTTTTAAATGTGCTGTGATGAAAAAAGTATCGGTTTGACCATTAGTTTTGACTAACGAAAGTGATGTGCTTGAACTGTACAACATAACTGTACCAATGACGATTAACATTATTATAGACCATAGTAAAGGTTGATCATATCGTTTTTTGGATATATCTAATTGTCTCATTTTTCCAATTCTCTTACCCATTGAGCGAATTTATTTCCACGATCCTCAAAATTCTTAAATTGATCAAAACTTGTGCATCCTGGAGATAATAAAACTATTTCACCTATCTCTGCTTTTTGAAAACTTAATTTTACAGCGTCTTTTAATAATTCGATCTTGCTCACGGTAAATACGGTGGATAATTCTTCATGTATCATCTCTTTAGCAGTTCCATAAGCAATAATATTTTTAATTTTATTTTTAAACTGCAATAACTCAGCAAAATCGTTACCTTTTGCCATACCTCCTAATATCAAAATAATGGGTTTTTTATAACTCTCAATTGCAACCTTTACTGCGTCAATATTTGTTGCTTTTGAATCATTTATAAATTCAATTCCATTGATTTCAGTAATGCTTTCTAACCGATGTGGAATTCCCTTAAATGATTGTATAACGTTGGCGATTTTTTCATCTGAAATACCCAAGCAATGGGCGCCCGAAGCAGCTGCAAGGAGGTTATAAATATTATGCTGCCCGGGCAACCCAATGTTCTTGAGATGTGTGAGTTTGGCGTACTCTTTGTTAATTATATTTGAATTTTTGACGTAATAAATATTTGTTTCTGAATATTTTGGGCTGAATGTAGTTTTATTAGCTATATGTTTATTAAGAACTTCTACTAATATTTTATCGTCACCATTGAAAATAACATAGTCTTGTTCAGTTTGATTTCCAGCAAGACGAAGTTTAGTGTTTAAGTAATTTTTAAAAGTTTTATGTCGATCCAAATGATCAGATGAAATATTTAGAAATATTGATATATGCGGATGAAAAGTTTCAATGAATTCCATCTGAAAACTTGATATTTCTATTATATAAACTCGTTTTAGATCAGGGTTTTGTAATTCTTCCAACACTTTACTGGAGAAAGCTAATCCTACATTTCCTGCTAACACTCCACTCACTTCATCTGTTTGGCACATTTCAGCAAGTGCATGAACCGTTGTGGATTTTCCGTTAGAACCGGTAACTCCAATTATTGGTGAATTGGTAAATAAACTAGCGAATTCAATTTCTCCGATAACTTTAATGCCACGTTTTTGTGCCTCTAAAACAACTTGTGAATCGGCAGCAACCCCAGGAGAAATAACCATTAAATCGGTATTAAAAATTTTATCACTATGACTGCCGGTTTCACCCTGAATACCAACGGATTCTAATGATTTCAAATTTTCCTTTTCGGAATTAGTTGTAGATTTATCACTAATAAAAACTTTTGAACCTAAATAGTTCGATAATCGAGCTATTGCTACACCACTCCGCCCCAATCCCAGTATAGATACTGAACGGTTTTTCATTTCTCTAATATTTTTTTTTGCCCGATTCATCGAATTTTAAATGTCGTTAGGGAAAATAAAGCAAACAATAATCCAATTATCCAAAATCGAGTAACGACTTTAGTCTCAGGCCACCCTGTCAATTCAAAATGATGATGTATGGGAGCCATTTTCCATAGGCGTTTACCGATGCCTGATTTGTTTTTCGTATATCGGAAATAACCCCATTGAGATAAAACTGATAGCGCTTCTATTACAAACACACCACCAATTATGAATAATAACAATTCTTTTTTTAACAAAACGGCCATTGTTCCTAGCGCAGAACCGGTTGAAAGCGATCCAATATCTCCCATAAAAACCGAGGCTGGTGCCGAGTTAAACCATAAAAATCCCATACAAGCCCCAACTGCAGCTGCAGCAAAAATAGTTAATTCTCCGGCTCCGGGAAGGTATTCGATATTTAAATAATTGGAGAAGTCAACACGTCCGGAAACATAGGCAATCCCCGCAAAAACACTAAATGATATAGCAAGTAAACCGGATGCTAACCCGTCTAATCCATCTGTCAAATTAACCGCATTTGAGAATCCCGTAACAACCAAAATAATCATAATTGGGTAAAACCAACCCAAGCTTAATACCGTATCCTTAAAAAATGGTACAGATGTATAACTCCAAAGATCGGCAAATTCAGGACGGAAATACATCCAAGTGCTGATTATAATTCCAAGAGTAATTTGACCTGCCAGTTTATATCGTGCAATTAATCCTGATTCCCTTTTCTTGATTACTTTTAAATAGTCATCCAAAAATCCAAAAAATCCCATCCATAAAGTGGCGATAATAATCATTTGTATATAGACATTATTCAGATGGGCAAAAAGGAGGGTAGGGAGGAGTATGGCGGTGAGGACCATTACGCCTCCCATTGTTGGCGTGCCCTTTTTTTTGTGGTGAGATTGTGGTCCCTTGGGTCGTATCTGTTCGCCGATTTGATGGTGAGTCAGTTGACGAATAACCCAAGGACCGATGAGGAAACTTATGACCAACGCAAATATCGCTGCCATTACTGATCTGAATGTTATATATTGAAATATATTCAATGGTGACCATACATCGGATAATGGATATAATAAATGATATAACATTATTTATTAAAAACCTCCTGAATTATTTTTTCCATTTCCATGCTGCGTGATCCTTTAAAAAGAATAATATCATCGTTTTTCATAAAATTGATTAATTCTTTGGATAATTGTTCTTTGCTATCATAATGTTTGTGATATTTTAGGGTGTTTAAAATGTGGTCTGTTAATATGGTTTGCGTGCCCAAAGTAAAAACTGCATCTAAATTATTTTCCAAGCATTTTTCACCTATTTTTTTGTGATATTTTTTTGAAGAGTCGCCTAGTTCAGCCATATCACCAAAAACAAATATTCGGCGTCCATTTGTTGGATATAGAGCCAAGTGTTCAATTGCCGCTAAAGTGGAAACATAATTTGCATTATAGGTATCATCAATAAATATGATATTATTATACTGTGTAATAACACTTCTACCATAGGTCGGTGTAAATGATAAGATTCTTTCCTTAATCGTAGCCCAATCAATTTCAAACGACTTTGCCACGGCAGCAGCAGCCGTAATATTTTTCGCATAAACGGTATTTTGTGAATTAGTGTTTATCTCATTCGAATTTATCATTAAAATGATATTACCATCAGATTCTCGATGATAATCTGCGCTAAAATCACAATCCAACAAAAAACCGAAGGTTTTTGATTGGTTTGGTATGGTAAAAGTACTAATCCATTCATCCGAAATATTAACATAAGCCGTACCGTTCGTTAAAAAAGTAAATAATTCAGATTTTTCCTGCGCAACTTTTTCAATTGATCCAAAACCTTCTAAGTGAGTAGGTGCGATGTTTGTTATTAAACCATCCGTAGGTTCAACGATTTGACAAAGTGTTTTAATATCACCAGGCTGATTTGCGCCCATTTCAATTATACTTAAGTTATGTTTTCCTTGCATCTGCAAGAGGGTTAACGGTACACCAACTGAAGTATTAAAATTTCCCTTAGTAGCATGAACATTATATTTTGACTCAAGAAAATGTTTGATTAAATCTTTGGTTGTGGTTTTTCCATTTGAACCGGTTATTCCGATAACAGGTATATTAAATTTATCTCGCCATGCATTGGCTACTAGACCAATAGTTTTTACGGGATTTTCAACTACAATCTGTTGCATATTGTTAATGATGTTATTGGATTCAACGACTAGTGCAGCAAATGCTCCGTTGTTTTGTGCATCTTTAATAAACTGATGACCATCTACGATATCACCTTTAATTGCGATATATAAATCGCCCTCAAAACATTCTCTACTGTCTGTACTTATACCAGTTATGGTTTTTGCAAGTGATGTGGTTGTAACGGCCTTAAAAACCTTAGAGAATCGTTTTGGTTCGGGGAGAGTGATTCTCATTTCAAAAATTCCTTGATGATATTTATATCGGAATAAAATCGTTTTTCACCATTCACATCCTGGAATTCTTCTCGACCTTTGCCTAGTATTACCAAAACATTATTCTTTTGTAATTCTTCTAAGCCTTTACGGATGGCATTTCCACGTTCTTTAAAAACTTCATAGTTAGTATTTTTAAAACCGCTAATAATCTGTTTATTGATATCGTCCACAGATTCATATCTAGGATTGTCTGGTGCAATAAAGCATTTGTTGGCATATTTTTCAGCAATGGAACCCATTACAGGTCGTTTCATTTTGTCGCGGTTGCCACCTGCACCGAATACTATTGTTATTGTTGAATTTTCATTAGTGAGTTCACGAATAGTACTTAAGACCTTATCATATGCATCTGGAGTATGGGCATAGTCAATTATAACTAATCCACCACTTTGCGTTGCGAAAGATTCCATTCTTCCCGGAACATTTTTACAGTTAGAAATACCGTTAATAATATTACTTTTAGCGATATTGGCGGAATGGGCAACTGCAACTGCTGCTAAAATATTATCTAAATTAAATTTCCCTATTAATGATGATTTGATATAGTAAATTTGATTGGCGGCATGAATAACACCTTCTATACCGTTTAAAGAAATATGATGCGATTTGAAATAAACATCTCTTTGATGCTCTTGAGAAATTGCGATTATCGGTACTGTACAATCATTCTCTAATATTTTGCCGTATTTATCATCTATGTTCAAGATTGCCGTACTTGAAATTGGTAGCATTTTGAATAATTTTGATTTAGCAAGATAATAGTCATCAAGGGTTTTGTGATAATCTAAGTGTTCCTGTGTGAGATTTGTAAATATGCCGTAATTAAAATCAATATCAGCAACACGATATTGATCCAACGCGTGCGATGAAACCTCCATTACAACGTGTGTAAAACCAATTTTCAACAATTCAGCAAATTGTCTATGCAAAGTAATCGGGTCAGCGGTAGTTAAGTCTCTTTTGGTCGTAAATCCTTCGGCTATTAAACCGAATGTTCCCATTTGAGCGATTTTGATACCGGCAGTTGTAAATATAGAATGAATTAATGATGCGGTTGTTGTTTTCCCGTTGGTTCCGGTTATTCCGATTACAGTTAATCGTCGACTCGGATGACCATAATAATCTGCGGCAATTATCGAAGCAGCTCGACGTGGATTTGCAACTTTTATCTGTGGAATAGATAATTTACCAACATCTCTCCCGTTTGTGATAACGGCAACTGCACCATTTTTAATAGCTTGTTGTATGTAATCATGTCCATCGAGATTAGTTCCGGGAATTGCTACAAATAGATTTCCTTTTTCAATAGTTCTCGAATCTAAAGATAATCCATTGACGTCAATATTTGGAAGTTGTTCATCATTAGAAATAACCTGCTCTACTATTTTATTTAGCAACATTTTATTCTAATCCAATTATACAAATTGTTCCGGTCATAGAAACTGTGCCCGGTTTGGGTGATTGCCACACAACTGTACCTGAACCGGCAAAATTTGATTCTAATCCAGAATTATTAAGGGTATAGATTGCTTTTTTTAAACTCATACCTCTCACGTTTGGAATCACTGTTTCTGTTTTAATATTTTGTTGTTTTTTAGATGATGGAACGGGTACAGGTTCATTGGCAACTGATGAAAGTAGAATCGGTTCATTTTTAAATATTTTAATTGATTTTTTTAGTTTTTTTTCAACTAAAACAGGTTCACTGGTGAATGATTCATCAATGATATTTTTAGGCATTTTAATGGAATCATCGAGATTAATAATACGTTCCATAACCCTTTTAAATACAGGTGCCGCGCCAATTCCACCCCAATGATATCCTAACTTGGGTTCATCGAGAGTAATAACGCACAATAATTGTGGATTGCTTGCAGGTAAGTATCCAACAAAATTCGAAATAAATTTGGTGTGAGAATAATCTCCATCAACGTATTTTTGCGCAGTACCTGTTTTACCAGCTACTTGCCAGCCCGGTATATCAGCCTCAATGCCTGTGCCTGCTTCGACAGCTTTGACTAAAAGTTGTGTAAGTTGGTTCATTACGGTGTTATTAGCAATTTTCCGAATGACTTTTGGTTCCTCAGAATACACTGATACTCCGTCTATTGATTTGACATTATTTATTATGTATGGTTTTAGTAATATTCCTCCGTTTGCCACTGCGCCATAGGCCATAGCTAATTGTAAGGCCGTTATTCCTATTTCATGACCCATTGAAATCTCAGCTAACGAAATTTGACTCCAATCACTCAATTTGCGAAGTGTACCGCCTGATTCGGCGTTTAATCCGATATTTGTTGGTGTTCCAAACCCATAATCTCGCGCATAATTATATAGAGATTTATCTCCAACTCGTGAAGCAATTTTTATTATACCAATATTGCTTGATTGTTCAATAATCTCTGCAAACGTTAATATCTCGTGTGGTTTATGATCATTAATTCTCACCGATTTGTATTGAAACGAACCATTCTCACAATCGAACTCGTCTTCTATTCTTACTAAATTCTGATCAATTGCTGCTGTTGCAGCTACAATTTTAAATGTAGATCCAGGCTCAAACTGATCCGTACAAGCACGAATTTTTTGATTTTCTGTTGCAAATTTATTGGGTTGATTGGGATTAAAATCGGGTATGGATGCCATTGCAAGTATGGCGCCAGTTTGTGGATCAATTATCACACCTGATGCACTTTTTGCATCGGATTTCTTTAGCTGTTTCAGTAATTCTTCTTGTAAAACAGATTGATATTCAATGTTTATTGTAAGAAGTATGTCAGCTCCGTCGACAGGATATTGTCTTGGATAATTATTATTTAAATTAATATTTCCTAGGCCACTACGCTGTTTTATTATCCAGCCATCATTGCCGGAAAGCTGCTTATCGTAAAGATGTTCGATGCCTGCTAAACCCGCATTATCAACATTTGTAAAACCAACTAATTGTCCACCAATATTATCCTGAGGGTATGAACGACGAGCAATTCTGTTCGTTATAATTCCGTCGATATTTTTATTAATAATTGGTTGTGCGTATTCTTTCTGAAGATTTCGCTCCAGGTACGTAAAGTTATTCTCACTATTGAACTTTTTAATGTAATAATTGGTCGGTTTACCGGTTATTTTTGAAAGTTCTTTTGCAACATTTTGTTTGTTTTGAACTTTTGATGGATCGACTGCAATATCATAATGAATAATATTTCGTGTTAACGGAATACCATTTGTATCAAAAATATTACCTCTTAGTGCGGATAAAATTTCCTTTGTTTGACCTTGCTTGTGACCTTGTTGGTCATATTTTTCTCCACTAGCCACTTGAATATTGAATAATCGAAAACCCAATCCTCCCCATGCAATAATTACAAGTAATGATAGAATCGAAATTCGACGCTGATATTGTTGATATATTCTAGTCATTTATCCTCAACCAGTGTTGATCCATCTACATATATTGCTATTGTTTCAGGTGCCGTAAAGACCATTCCCAAATCATTCATTGCGCGGGCAGTTAGTACATCAACACGTTCCAAATATTCAATATCATCCTTTAGGTTATTGATGTCATTATTTAGTTCAACAACAAAAGTTTGCTGAATTTCTAGTTCGTTCAAAGTTTCATCTACTTCTGAAGAAATCCATAAATAAGCAATTAAACCGGAGATTATAATAACGACTACCGAAAAAGGAATAATTGAGCGGAGAAATTGTCTTTGCTTGCGAGGATTAAACTTTGATTTCTGTTTTGCCACTAGCTTATTCTTTCCCCTGCACGAAGCTTCGCGCTTTTAGAGCGACTATTTTCGGTTATTTCATCATTTTTAGCAATGAGCGGTCTTTTTGTTAAAATTGAAAATTGACCCTCCATTTTTAAATTTTTGAATGCGAGTTTTACTAATCGATCTTCAAGAGAATGATAACTAATAATTACAATTCTTCCTCCAATACTTAATAGATTTAAGAATTTATCTAAGAAAATATCTAATTGATTTAGTTCATCATTTACTATGATCCTGATCGCTTGAAATACTCTCGCAAATGTGCGATTTCTTTTATTGGGTGGGGTTGAGAGTCTAATAGCTTCCCGCAAGTTGTCTACTGTAACCATTTTTTCAGCCCGTTTAATATTATATGCGATTTTCCTGGAGTATCGTTCTTCGCTATATAAGTATATAAAATCAGCGATTTCTGTTTCGGTTTTAGACGCTAATATTTGTTCAGCAGTTTTACCAGAATGTTTATTAAACCGCATATCAAGTGCGCCATCACCGTTAAAGGTGAATCCACGGTTTTGGTCATTTAGTTGAGCAGATGACAACCCTAAGTCCAGTAAAATACCGTTTACGGCTTGTACACCGAACTCTTTTATTATTATATCAGCATCGGTGTAAGATCGATTGTATAACGAAAAGTTTGTACTTACACTACTAAGATTTTTTTCAGCAACAGATAAAGCATCGGCATCACGGTCAATCCCGATGAGATGACCATCTTTATAGAGTGAAGATAGAATCGTTTTGGAATGTCCACCCAAGCCGATTGTTCCGTCGATATATATTCCGTTTGGATTCGTAATAAGGTGGGACATCACTTCCGAAATCATTACAGGTATATGCTCCAGAATAATGCTTGTGCCACCAGTTGTCATAATATTATTTCTTTGGCAAGCTCGTGGAGGGTAACTGAATCAATATTGGTATCATCGGAATCTACTTGGTCAAGTGTCTCCGGATTCCATATCTCCAGCTTATTTAATGCACCAATAATGTGGACATTCTTATCAAGTCCGGCATAATCAATAAGGGGTTTTGTAAGCATGATACGACCCTGTTTATCATATTCTACAAGTGATGCATAACGTGTTGTTTTTCGAATAAAGTGGCGATTATTCGGCGAGACCGCTGATAATTTACTTAATCCCGCTACAATTTCTTGCCACACTACCAATGGATAGACCCAAATACAGCGTTCTTCTCCTCGTGTAATAATAAATGTCTTGTCATTGTCATTAGATAATACTTGACGGAATTTTGCAGGAATATTTACTCGACCTTTCGTATCAATCGAGTAGGAATATTGACCAAAAAATGAGTTTTGCGTTGTTTGTTTCACCATTTCACCAGTAATAATAGGGAATATTACCCACAATTACCCACAATATTAGTTAGGCGAACCAATTATGTCAATAACTATTTTAAAAATAAATATTATCCCTAATCTACAAGCGAGCTAAGGGTAAGATTATATTGTGGGTAGAATTAACCTACTTTAGAGTAATGTTTTATTGTAACAGATTTTGGTTCAATAGAAAATATTAATCGAACCGGTGCTTGTTGTGATCTGATATCTTGAATAGCATCTCCGTTTATGAAAACGGTAACTCCTTCAGAGTGATTAAGCAATATATCAAGATTTGTGTCAAATGAATATGATTTCTGATCTCCAGAAGTGATTGGAAATGATTTTACTTCTAATGAATCTTGGATTGAAATAATTCCTAGAGCATTTTTTGATACAATTTTTACTATTAATGGTAGTGATTGTTCTATCGCAGTCTGTAGAGAGCTAATCTCAAGAAAATCTGCTTGTATTTGTTGGAAATTTATAAAGTCAGCAATATTATTATCAATTTGTGTGACTTTTGCATTTGGGATTTCGTTTTTGTTTTCGAGTGTGATATTTCTGATTACGATTATTATTATTACCCAAAATACAAGAAAGAGAATTCCTTTGATTAAATTGGGTTGAATTATTGTTGTTCTCTTCTCTATCTTTTTACCAACATCTAAAGAAATATCTTGGATATTCCTGTTCTTTTTCTCAGATGGAATTGAAACATCCTTTTTTTTCTCATCGGATGTGCTTTTTTCCTGTTCAGTCTTTTCAGGTTCTTTTGCTATAGAACTATCTTTTTTTAATAGATATTCGGATAATTCGTTTATTGCTAAATCTGGATCACCACCAATTTCATTAATGTAAGCACGTAAAAATAGCCTTGTATAGGGTGCCTGTATTAAGTCGAAACTACCCGTTTCCAAAGCTTCCAAATATTTAATATTTATTTTGGTTCGATTCTCAATATCAGTAAGATCAATTTTTTGATCTTTCCGAAGTTTTTTATATTTTTCGAAGAAGTTATTCATTTACATTGTTTTCAGTTAAAAATATGTTACCAAATTTATTATGAACTGATTGGATTATTACAATTAATTTATAATAACAGTAAAATTTGTTGGATTTGAATAAACATACCGGCTTGCATAACACATAAGTATTCTCCTCCCTCAAGGGGATTCCCCATATTATCTGAACCATCCCATTCAAAAATATGAAATCCTGCATCAGCAATACCATCCATTACTGTTTTTATCGGCCTTCCCCCTAAATTGAAGATTGTAATATTTACAATACTTTTTTCTGGTATATCATATTGGATATTGATTGTATCAGATTCTGCTTCAATTGAAATGGGATGAAGTTTAAATTTCCAGGGAATTGAAGAATCTCTTTCAGGAATTAACGATTTAACACCTTCACCAATGATAGAAACGAATTGACTATTATTATTAATAATATCCTCAAAGATTAATACATCATAATGATTGTCAACATCAATTGGAGAGTAGACTACTGAGACAAAAACCGTATCGTTTTGATTGATTTTTACTAAAGTATCGGAAAGATAAAAATTGATATTATCAAAATGGTGTAAAAATATTTTTTTCCTTATAGAATCATTACTAGTAATCCATAGTTGATGTTCAGCGGTAGAATCTGTCAATACATATTCGAAATCAATATTATCTATTCCAATTGTAAAAGATGAAAATATATTACTAGTGCAGTTTTGTTGTTTTAATCCGATTATTTTGCCTGCGACATCAGCTTTTAGGGGAAGCACAGTAATATCGTTTTTACCGATAATATTATCGCAGAATAAATTATTATTGGATATATTAAATGATAGCAAAGAGTTCGGAAATGCTATTGAATCTGACATAGTATCGAAACGATTATAACTTAAGTCTATCGATTGAATGGATTTTAATATTCTAAGGTCACTAGGTATTATCCCTGATAATTGATTATTCTCCAATCTCAACATTTTTAATTTTGGTAAGAACCATAACTCTTGAGGAACATTGCCACCAAAGGAATTATTTTGACCGTAAAATATTTCTAGTTCCCGTATATTTCCAACTGTTCGGGGAATAGGACCAACAAAATTATTATGATAAATAAATATTGATTTCAAACTTTTCATTTTACCAATTTCGAAAGGTAGTATTCCTGAAAATTGGTTGTTGTTCAACCATAAATGTTGAAGATTAGAAAGTAAACTAATTTCTTTTGGTATCATTCCATTCAGTTCATTATGGTCTAGTGCTAATCGTTGTGTTAAATTTATCAGTTTGCCAATTTCTTTCGGGATTTTCCCCATCAGCTTATTTCGTGATAAATCCAAAATCTGTAGATTTTTGCAATTACCAATTTGACGTGGAATTGAACCGGTCAATGAATTATTCTGTAGATTTAATTCAATTAAATTTTCCAATCGAAATATTTCAATTGGAATTTTATTTAGAAAATTATTGTTGGATAAATTGAGTACTTCCAATTGTATCAATTTTCCCAAGTCCTTTGGAATATTACCATTGAGATAATTATTAGATAGATCTAGTGATATTAAATTGTTAAGACTGCTAAATATATTCAGCAGGTTACCGTAAAAATGATTGTGTGATAAATTTAAGGTTTGTAACGAAACCAAGTATTTCAAAGACTCAGATAATCCTCCTGAAATATTATTATCTGATAGATTCAAAATTTCTAAACCTGCAAATTGACTAATATCTTTTGGAAGTTGTCCGGAAAGATTATTGCGTGATAGTTCTATAGCAATAACCGAATTGTCTTGTACAGTAACCCCATACCATTCATATACAGGGACGTCACTTAACCAATTGGTATTATTTATCCAATTTTGACCTCCGGTTGAATTGTAAAGACTTACTAATCGTAGAGAATCTTGACTTAATCCATTGGAAATAAATAGCAAAAGTATCATTAAAATTCTTATTAATGTTTTATTCATTGTACAAGTGGATGACGCTATTATATAATACATGTCCCTCAAAAATTAATTATTATTTCAATTTGATGAATTTAAAACTAATTAATTTACAATTATATTTTAACTATTTAACTGTTGATATTATGTTCATTAAAAATAATTGAATATAGTGCACATTTCCGATTAAATTTACAGGCTCAAGATTACTTGAAATAATATGTTTACTCAACTAGCAGATAGATTTGATTCCGTTTTCCGGAATTTACGAGGTCTCGGTAAAATTACCGATGACAATATTCAGCACACTGTGCGGGATATCCGTCGTGCATTACTGGAAGCCGATGTAAATTATAAAGTTGCTCGTGATTTTATCGAGCGAGTGAAAGAACGGTCTGAAGGAACAAAAGTAATAAAATCTGTAAAACCGGGTGAATTATTTATTAAAATAATCCGCGATGAGCTTATATTATTATTAGGTGAAAAACCAGTTCAGTTAGAATTTGGAAAAAGTAAACCATCGGTAATTTTGTTAGCAGGACTGCAAGGTTCCGGAAAAACTACTACAGCTGCGAAATTGGGGAATCGGTTGAAGAAATCCGGAAAGTCGGTTTTGTTAGTCGCAGCTGATGTGTATCGTCCAGCGGCAATTGAACAATTACAGATTTTAGGTAAACAGCTTGGCATTCCAGTTTATTCTGAGAAAAGCAAAAAGCCGATTGATATTTGTAATAATGCGATTAAGACAGCAAAATCTGAAAAAATTGATATTGTGATTTTAGACTCAGCTGGTAGATTACACGTAGATTCTGAGATGATGTCCGAGATAAAAGAAATCGCCAAAATTGCAAATCCCGATGACACGCTATTTGTTGTTGATAGTATGACTGGACAAGATGCAGTGAATTCTGCATTGGCTTTTTCTGAAGTATTGGATATAACAGGAACTATCCTTACAAAATTGGATGGAGATGCACGAGGCGGTGCAGCTATTTCGATTACAGAAGTTATCGGTAAACCGATTAAATTCGTCGGCGTTTCCGAGAAAATGGATGGTCTTGAGCAATTTGAGCCGCAGCGAATTATAGATCGATTACTCGGTTTTGGCGATGTGGTTTCATTAGTGGAAAAAGCTCAATCCATTATGGATGAAAAAGAAACTACTGAGTTAGAGAAAAAATTTAAAAAGAATAATTTTGATTTAGAAGATTTTAAAACACAGTTAAGGCAACTGGAAAAAATGGGACCGATGGAACAGGTATTGGGAATGGTGCCTGGAATGAACCGTAAGGCTCTCAAAGGTCTAAAAATTGATAACAGACAATTAACCTGGACGGAAGCAATTATTAATTCAATGACACCGTGGGAAAGACAAAACCCACATGAAATTAACGGAAGCAGAAGGAAACGTATTGCGCTTGGTTCAGGTAGATCGGTGCAACAAGTGAATCAGCTGTTAAAGCAATTTGCTCAAATGAAAAAAATGGTGAAGAATATGGGTAAAATGAAAATACCAGGATTATCTAAAATGTCTGCAAATTCAATAAACTTAATGGGAAATAACTGAGGAGATTACTTTTGGCAACAAGAATAAGACTGAAGAGAATTGGAAGAAAAAATAGACCGTTTTATAGAGTTGTAGTGATGGATTCGCGTCAACGAAGAGATGGTGCAGCAATTGAGGAATTGGGATGGTATAATCCAATCGCTCAAGATAAAACACATAATTTTGAACTTAATGAAGAGCGTATATTGCACTGGTTGCAAATTGGTGCACAACCATCTGACATTGCTCATAAATTGATGAAAAGAGCCGGTATTGCCATGAGATGGCATCTAATGAAGCAAGGTTTGGACGAAAAATCTATTGAAAAAGAAATACAGAAACTTGATCTTAGAAGAGAATCGCAAGTTAAGGATAAATTAGAAACTGCTGAGAAAGAATCAAAAAAGAAAGCTAAAGAATCTGAGAAAGAAGAAGAAGAAAAAGAAGTTGCAAGTGATGAATTAGCAAAAGAGCAAGTAGAAGCAGAAAAAACTGAAGTAGAAGAAAAAGTAGAAGAAAAAGTAGCAGAAGCTAAAGAAAAGACTAAAGAAAAGGTAGAAGAAAAAACTGAGCCGGTAAAAGCAGAAGCTGAAGAAAAGGCGGAAGAAGCTAAAGTAGAAGAGACCAAAAAAACAGAAGTTACCGAAGATAAATCGGCTGAAAAGGAAAAAGAAGCTGAAGAAACAAAAGAAATAACGACAACTAAAAAAAGCACTCCCAAGAAAAAGTCTAAAGAAAAACCGAGTGCAAAAGAGGCTAAGTCAAAAGACTAAGCCAAAGACGACAAATAATCGATACCGATAGGAGGTAGTAATGCAGGAATTCATAGAAACGGTAGTAAAACAGTTAGTTGATAAACCGGATGAAGTAAATGTTAACGCTGTAGAAGGTGAACAACAAATAATATTTGAATTAACTGTTGGTGATGGCGATTTTGGAAAAGTAATCGGAAAGAAAGGTAGAAACATTTCTGCCCTGCGCTCACTTTTATTTGCAATTAATGCAAAGAATGGTGGAAAACGCGCCCGTTTAGATGTTATCGATAAAAACGAAAAGAAAGATTAAGTAATATGGAAAAAAAGTTTGCCATTGCAAGGATTTCAAAACCATTCGGGATGAAAGGCGGGGTACGTTTAGCACCACTGTCTAGATATTGTGAAGATTATATATCGGAAAAACCGATATTTTTAGGTGATTCCGAATCAGCAAGTACTAAGATTGAGCTAATAGAAAAAGCTAAGGATGGCAAGCAAGTTCGCTGCATGTTCAAGGGAATTGGTTCACGTAGCGAGGCAGAAGCAATAAATGGAAAATATGTATATGCTTCTGTTGGGATTGATGACGAGATCAATCAAGTTTCCGAAGATTTAATTGGCTATACAGTTGTTACTGACATTGGTGATATTGTTGGTGAATTGATTGAAATATTATGGTTACCGGCAAATGATATTTATGTAATTCGTAGTAATGGTCGGGAGATTTTAATTCCGGTAATTCCCGAAGTAGTAAAATCAATTTATCATGATGAATTAGCGATAGAAATTACTCCGATGGATGGTCTGCTGGATTGAAGCAGATTGTAATAATTACACCTGTACCGGATACAATTGATAGTCTAATCGCAAACAGCATGCTTAGGCAATCTGTTGAGAAAAATATTGTTGAGTTTAAGGTTGTTAACCTTCGAGACTTTACAAAAGGGAATTATCGTCAAATTGATGATGAACCTTTTGGCGGCGGTGAAGGAATGGTTATGATGGCAGAACCATTGTTCAAAGCAATTGATCATAGCTTGGAACAGCTAGATACTGATGATGTGCGAGTAGTATATCCATCACCACAAGGTGTCCAATGGACACATAAATTGGCTATGGAAAATAGTCAGGTTGACAAGTTAATTTTTATTTGCGGGCACTATAAAGGAATTGATGAACGCGTTATAGTAAAATATGTAACACATGAATATTCAATTGGTGATTTTGTTGTTACTGCGGGGGAAATCCCGGCAATGATAATGATTGATAGTATTGTTAGATTAATTCCTGGTGTATTGAATAAATATGATTCGGCAATGAGTGATACATTTGCAGCAGATCTATTAGATACACCATATTATACTAGACCACGTGAATTTGAAGGTATGAAAGTACCGGATGTCTTAATTGAAGGACATCATAAAAAAATTGATGAGTGGCGTAATGCTGAAAGAGAAAAACGTACGAAGGCAAAACGCCCTGATATTTGGAAAAAATATTTAGATAAAAGTGATTTTACGGAGAAGAAAAAATGAACAAATTAGATGATATAACAAAAGATTTATTGAAAAAGGATATCCCCGATTTTGCCCCGGGGGATACCATTTCTCTTGATATACGTGTTGTGGAAGGGGCAAAAGAACGGGTGCAGCGTTATCAGGGTGTTGTGATAGCTCGCAAACATGGTGGTATCGAAGAAACTATCACTGTGCGAAAAATATCTAACGGAATTGGGGTTGAAAGGATTTTCCCGTTGCATTCACCAATGATTGCTTCAATTAAAGTGATCCGACTAGGAAAAGTACGCCGTGCAAAACTTCATTATTTGCGGAGTTTGACCGGTAAAGCAGCAAGAATTACAGAAAAGAGATAGAAACTAAGTATTATTATAAAAGCTCTCATTGTATTGAGAGCTTTTTTATTAATAAATGAACAACAACGAAAAAATAATTCTTACTATTACCGGATTTAGCCATTTGTTGGTTCATGCCGTGATGCTTGTTCTGCCTGCTATCTTATTAGTATTACAGAAGCAATTTAATGTAGGTTTAGCAACTTTAGGAGTAATTGCAACTGCAAGTCAATTTATGTTTGGCCTTGGTGCTTTACCAGCTGGAATCTTGGAGAAAAAATTGGGAGGTAGGACACTATTATTAATTTATCAGCTTGGTGTTGTTACCTCAATAATAATAATAATTTTATCACAAACACTATGGACATTGACCAGTGGTTTGATGTCTTTAGGACTGTTCAGTAGTATTTACCATCCTGCCGGACTTACAATAATTTCACGCCGCATTAAAGCGATAAGTAAAGGTATGGCTTTTCATGGCATTATGGGATCAATTGGCTTAGCGTTAGGTCCAATTATTGGTGCAACTTTAACAGTTCTTAGTGGATGGAGATTACCATATTTAGTATTAGGTATCGTAATGTTATTATTAGTTTTAAGCACGATAATATTTATTCCATCACGTAAACGAGAGCCGGAAACTGCTGACCATATTCAGCCCGAATCCACCAATCGCCCTGCGCTATTATTATATTATGCAATGATAGTTATGGTTGGTTTAGCATTTGCCGGATTTACTACATTCATGCCAGCACATTTTGCTTTGGAAACTCGCAATATATTTACATCATTATCCGATACAATCAGAGGTGGACTGTTCACAACTTTAGTCCTTTTGTCGGGAATAATTGGCCAGATGCTGGGCGGAGCCTTAGGCGATAAATATAGTCGACCAAAGATATTATTATGGGTTATTTTATTGAACATTCCATTGCTAGTATTAATGGGTTATACAACCGGAATTCCACTTGTTATTTTTGGAATTTTATTAGGAATTACACATTTTATTTGGCAGCCGGTTGGAAACGCGTTAATTGCGCAAATATCGCATAGTAAACACCGTGGCTTGAGTTACGGAATTAGTTTCTTCTTAAGTTTTGGAGTTGGCGCATTTGCATCGAGTATCGGTGGTCTAATAGCTGAAAACTATGGAATCAATTTAGTTTTTCCGGTAATGGCGTTATTCTTCATTCCCGGATTAGTTTTGGTTGTACCGTTTATTAAAGCAATTAGTAAATCAAAATCTTAGAGACAAACAGCTTAATCCGCCGTCTAATTTTCTGAATTCCGACATATCTAATTCAACAGTTTTATATCCTGCTTGTTCAATCAATTTCTTAGTTTTTGGATACCCTTTGGCAACCAAAACATAATCGTTTATCCAAACGCAGTTTGCCGCATAACTTTCATCATCGTCAATTTTGATAAGATTGAATTTTTTAAATTCCGGTTTATTAATGAATTCGCCGGTTACTACTAAATTATTATTCTCTAAATATGCCACCCCTGATTTTAAATGTATCATATCGCTCAACGGTACAGTTGAGCCTGTCAAACCAGATTTCTCGAGAATTTTAATGACTTGATTCGCCCCCTCAGAGTTTGTCCGCGTAGATAATCCTATATAATAATGTGATCCAACCATCATAATGTCACCGGCATCAACTGTTCCGGGTGATTTAATCGCTTTGACATCATCGTAAAAATCTACAATTACACTTTTCATAGACTTGGTTTCCCGTTGCCTTGACGGAGCACCCGGATGTGTAATGATTGCACAATTTGGAGTTAAAAGAGCAACATCCTCCACAAATGTTGAATCCGGGTAATTTTCCTTCTCAGGGAGAACAGTGACTTCCAAACCGCAAAATTTTAATGCGTTGATATAAAGCTTGTGCTGATTAATTGCTTTTAGATAATCGGGTTCTCCTTCAGTTGAGGAGGTTAATCCTTTTATTATATTTTTACATGGTGTTCGCACTATTGCATTGGTAAACAATTCTAATTCCTATCTATTATTTAAAAATTCATCTAAAATATCAGCATGTTTTCCGTATAAAACAAGTAAATGATTTCCAAGAGGGTGTAATAATAATTCATTCAACTTTTCACTATCATCTATTTTTACTCGGATCTGAGTTCTACACAAATTGGGACTATGTTCATGTTGAATAATTTTGCCTGTGACTACAAACTTTTTGTCAAGATACTTCCCGCCCAATCGAAATAGCGTAACGTCATTTTCTGGTATCTTTCCAATTAATCCAATACCTTGATTTGATTCAAAATGAGTATCCAGTTCAACATTCTCAGCCATGCATGTTGGCACTGTACAATGCGCCAATATTAAATGTGAATTTTTCACATCGATTTGAGATGGATTTGCCATCCAAACCGGTTGACCTGTTTTATGAATTGCAATTATCATCCCTATCAGACTCACAATATCACCCTCGCAACCGGCAATTATGCCTTCATCGTTTAATTTTGATAATGCAAAGCAACCTGTAGTTTGATACTCGAGCAAGAGGTCAAAACAGCGTATAGTAAATGCAGTAAGATTATTTTCCTCCACAAGCAACTTTAATGCCAAATAAAATGCTTCCGATTTTTGTAACTTTTTAATATCAATACTTTTATTAGAAATTATGAATGATTTTAAAAGCTTGCCATCTGCCGTTGGCATTACTTTGTCATAAATTTTGTACAAATCTTCAATTGGAATTTTTATAAACTTGAAATCGTCTAATTGATTCAAAACATCATCAGATGGTACGCTGGAAATTAACCAATCAGATGGCTTTCCAATAATGCCTACTCGTTCAATCGTATAACCCGTCATAATCCTTTTCATCTTTTAGATAGTAAATATTCCCTTTTTTCCCAATCTGATAAACATATGCAAGTATTTCAAGTGCGGCCGGAAGGGAGTTGTTAATTCCAATCGCAATAATTCTAATCTTATCAGTATTCTTAAAATCTTTAATTAGTTCGAGGAATTTATTTTCAGTACCACCGGTCAGTATTAAATAATAATTATCACTATTCTGCATTGGTTTTGATGATTGCACCATTCCGTGTTTTTCAAATATGGAAATATAAGAGTCAATCAATTTTTGTTGAGCGATTGGCGACATGAAGTCTGAAGCTATTGGTATAAATCTTTTATTCATTATTTATTTAACGAGGATAGTACCGCGCCATTTTTTCTAAATCTAATTTCGTCTGCAATATATACTATTACTGCAATCCAAATAAATATGAAGCCAACAATTCTTGATTCTGTTAATGGTTCATTATATATCATTACTCCAATTAATAATATCATAATGGGGTATACATATTGTAATATTCCAATGAGGGATAAATTTATCAATCTTGCCCCAATAATATATATGATTAATGGTAATCCGCTTATTATGCCAGTTCCGATTAATAGTGAACTTGTTTGTACCTTTACAAAGAATGACGAAGTACCATTAATTTCCAAATATGTTAGGTAAATTATTATCGGAATTGACAATAGAGCTGTTTCAATTGTTAAGCCTTCAACGGCATCAAATGGTGATTTTTTTCTGAGTAATCCATATAGTCCCCAAGACCCGGCAAGGTAGAGTGCTATCCAGGGGAATTGCCCGTAAAAAAATGTCATAATCAATACACCAATGGCAGCAATTAGAACAGCCAACCACTGCATTTTTCTCAGAGTCTCCTTAAGAAAGAATACTCCCAGAAAAACACTTATCAAAGGGCAAATAAAATATCCTAGACTTGTTTCAACAATATAGTCGGCATTTACAGCCCATACAAATAAAGCCCAATTTGAGCCAATTAAAAACGCAGGTAGAATAACAATTAACTTATTATTTTTTAATTTTTTCTTCAAACCGTTCCATTCTTTGTGCAAAGATATTATGATAACAAAAAAGACAAAGGACCATAATATACGGTGCGACAATATCTCAATTGATGGAACATGTTTTAATAATTTCCAATAGATGGGATGCACACCCCAAAAGATATAGGCACTAAGTGCTAATATTACTCCACGGTTCATTAAAATATTGTCATGCTAATTTTTAAAGATGGTGAAGTTATTTTCAGTTTCTACCATATTCCAATTATATATTGAGGGATAATTTATTGGCGTGAGTGATATAAAAATCCATTTTGCTCTATTTATTATATGTTGAACTACAATTAAATTTTGAAGTACTATATAGTTACAGTAATCCAATATAATGAGCCAACATCTAATGTAAGGTAAGTTTGGGTAAGTAGACTAATTAATAGGGAGGTTATATCTGATGGAACATATTGACTTTAAAATCTATGGTTATCGATGGGTTGTTCTCGTTGCATTCATGTTTGTTATCTCAATTAACCAACTGTTGTGGATAACATTTGCTCCGATCACAAGTAGTGCCGCCACCTTTTATGGAGTATCGGATCTAAGTATTGGTCTCCTATCTATGTGCTTCATGATTGTTTATATCGTTGTTTCGATTCCTGCTTCATGGGTAATTGACAAGTATGGTATTAAAGTTGCTGTAGGTATGGGCGTTACACTTACCGGAATATTTGGTTTGTTGCGTGGCCTTTTATCTGACAATTACACTTTTGTACTTATTGCACAAATCGGTATCGCTATTGGGCAGCCATTCATTCTTAATGCTATTACTACTGTATCTGCTCGTTGGTTTCCCATCAATGAACGAGCCACTGCAGCGGGTCTTGGATCGCTTGCGATGTACATTGGTATTGCCGCAGGATTAGCACTAACTCCTTATCTTACGATCCAATCGCAGATTAGCGGGATGCTACTAATTTACGGAATCGTTTCTGTGATCGCCGTAGCTGTCTTTTTTTTATTTGTAAAAGAACGCCCGCCAACATCTCCCTGCCTGCCGGGACAGGAAGAGCGTTCACTCGTTTTTGATGGTCTAAAAAAATCTCTGCGAATGAAAGATTTTATTCTGTTACTAGTTATTTTCTTCGTGGGTTTGGGTGTATTCAATGCGGTAACAACTTGGATTGAAGACATTGTCAGGCCGCGCGGGTTCTCAATCGTCCAAGCAGGGAACATCGGTGGGTTGATGATATTAGGCGGTATTATTGGTGCTGTGGTAGTTCCACTACTATCCGACCATTACCGCAAAAGAACACCATTTTTATTAATGGCGGTTGTTGGAGCAACAATAGGACTTGTGGGCATAACTTTTACCACAAGCTACTGGTTCTTGCTGGTGTCAGCTTTTGTATTTGGATTCTTTTTGCTTAGCGCCGGTCCGGTCGGATTTCAATATGGCGCCGAAGTTACATATCCAACACCGGAAGGTACTTCCAATGGTCTGCTTTTGCTTATGGGGCAAATTTCAGGAGTTGCTTTTATTCTTGGTATGGACAGTTTTAAGGATGTTGAAACAGGCTCTATGACCACACCATTGACGGTACTCATAGGACTCATGGTTTTAAGTCTACTTCTTGCCACGAAACTCAAAGATACTAAAACTTTCATGGGAACAGATTAAGTTTAAATATAAATTATATATTAACTAAAACTTATTAGAAGTAGCACACTATCTAATTAGCTAAAACAGGCGTATTTAATTATCTTTTTCGAAATAAGAATTTATTGAATTTCAAAAATTATAAATATTGATCGCAATTTCTTTTACTTCAAAGATTGTCTTTTTTATTCAAGGTTGCGTTTAGAGAACCTTCGTTTCCAACGGGTTTTCTAGATTTTAAACTATACTAAATACTAATATAGTCTTATTAGATATTAGGTGGAAGGTCCTCTTTTACAATCGGTTGGAATTCAATATAAACGTAAAAAAGTCTGTCTTTTATATTTCCTGTCCCTGTTGTAATAAATAAACTGCTTGACTAAATTTTCAAGTGCATAGGATATATTTAGCATAATAGTTTCAGTCTATAAACTCCGGTGCTTTTCTATGCATTGTTCCCTGTTCGTAGGAATAGGCGATTTCCAATAAAAGCGGTTCACTCCAAGCTCTGCCAAATATAGATAAACCCACAGGCAGACTGTCAATATATCCCATAGGAACCGATATATTTGGATAACCAGCAATGGCGGCGGGGGAACTGGAATATTGACCAAAATTATCACCATTAGTTAAATCGGTTTCCCAAGCCGGGTTGCCAGTGGGAGCCATTATGGCATCCAAATTGAATCTTTCCATTACGCGGTCAATTCCGCCAGCGCGGCTGTTCAATAGCATTTCTTCAAGTGCATCCAAATATTCCTCGGAATTCAGGTCACCTTTTTTTTCTGCCATTTTCAAAAGTTCATGATCAAAATACTGCATTTCGATGTCATCCTCAAAAGTGAATTCAATCAATTCCGCCAAACTTTTCACTGGCGCGTTATTGCCTAATGAAGCAAAATAATCATTCAATCCCTGTTTAAATTCGTATAGTAACACTTGGAAAGATGGGTCTTCAATATCAATCTTCGATATCTCTTCAATCTCTATCACCGTCGCACCCTTGCTCTCCATAAACGCGATCACCTCGTCCATAAGTTCATCTACGCGGTAGTGCTTTCCGCGGAAAGTAGTGTAATAGGCAATCCGTTTGCCGTCCAACCTGTCATCACTTAAAAATTGGGTGTAGTCGCTATGGAATTTACCTTCGCTAAGCGATGTCTTACTGTCATGTTTATCAACTCCTGTGAGTACTCCTAAACAAATTGCTGCATCGCGTAGATTCCTTGCCATTGGACCGGGGGTATCTTGTGTGAACGATATTGGTACGATTCCCGATCGGCTCAGCAAGCCAACGGTTGGTTTTATGCCGACAATTCCATTATTATTTGCTGGGCACACTATAGAACCGTTTGTCTCAGTTCCAATGGCGATAACGCATAGATTAGCCGATACTGCCACACCCGAACCTGCGCTCGAACCGCACGGATTCCGGCTGATGTCGTAGGGATTTTTTGTTTGTCCGCCCACCGCACTCCAACCGCTAGATGAAAAATTACTGTGGAAATTTGCCCACTCACTCAAATTGGCTTTCCCGAGTATAATCGCGCCGCTTTCGCGTAGTTTTTGTGCGACCCAAGAATCCGACAACGGTTTGGATTTAGCAAGTGCTACCGAACCTGCAGTCGTATTCATTTTGTCGTGTGTGTTGATATTGTCTTTTAGGAGAACAGGAATACCATGCATAGGACCACGGATATTGCCATCTTTCATTTCCTTATCTAACTTTTTAGCAATCTTCAATACATCTGGATTTATTTGTAAAACAGAATTCAATGCCGGACCATTTTTATCAATTTCCTCAATTCTATCCAAATATGCCTGAGTAAGTTCGGCAATTGTATAATCCCCATTTTGATAAGCGGTCTGAATTTGATCAATTGATAATTCTTCTAAATTGATACTGTTGCTACATGCTATAAATAAAAAAATGGATATGAAATATATTGATTTAATTAGTTTCATGATTATTTAATCCTATTTTGTTAATCTTTTACAAATTAATGTTCCAAAAAATGTTATAAATAAACTGTTGGGGATATTAAACAATAACATTCCGGTTGGTAAAACACCTACATTCCAAACAATTGCCCACATCATTACAAATGCCACAAACCAAGCAAGAAAAGTTGTTTGCCACAGACTGAATTTTTTCGAAAAAATAAATATTATAGTCGCAAGCATGAATCCCCAAATCATCCATGTAATATTATTAATTAGTCCGGTAGGAAAAACGAGATTTATACTTTGAAATTTTGCAATCCAGTATCCTTCTAGGATGAGCATCCATCCTATAGTTATAGAGATGTTAATCCATAGTCCGATTAGTATTATTGGTAATATGGTTTTCTTGAAGTATGTCATAATATTCTCCTTGTAATATTATTCTGAATCAGTTGCACAAATATTACATAAAATATTCAACATTTTGAACTATAACAATTCTCCTTGAAAAATCCGCAATTTCATTGGAATTTCAAAGTTAGTTATGTCCAATAAATTACATAAAGAAATACCTTCCGTACAGGAAATCTTAATAGAAATTAGTAATGATCTTCAAGTTCATCAAAATTATGCTGTTAAAAAGATACGTGATAAGATTGAAAATTACCGCAATCTAGCTAAGGAAAATAAACTGACATTGTCACGCAATGAAATTCGCGATGAAATCATTAGCTCTGTTAAATTATTGGCTGATAGCAGTTTACGGAATGTTATAAATGGTACAGGGATAGTATTACACACTAATTTTGGTCGAGCACCGATTGGGAAAAGGGTACTGCAAAATGTTACCAAAAAACTATCTGGCTATGTAAATCTCGAAGTTGATTTGGGAACCGGAAAACGCGGTGATAGACTTAATCATTTAAGTGATATGTTAGCTGCTATAACCAACACTGATAGCGGAATTATCGTTAACAATAATGCGGCGGCGGTTTTACTTGCGCTTAATACACTTGCGGAAGGCAGGGAAGTGATCGTCTCGCGTGGGCAGGAGGTTGAAATTGGCGGTTCATTCCGCATTCCCGATATTGTGGAAAAAAGTAAGTGCAAATTGGTTGAAGTGGGAACCACCAACCGCACACACGTCAAAGATTACGAGAAGGCGATAAACAAGAATACTGCTCTTTTGCTATGGGTTCACACAAGCAATTATATAATCAAAGGATTTACAAAATCCACAACCTTAAAAGAATTAGTTGAAATTGGTAAACGTAAACGAATTCCGGTTTTTGCCGATTTGGGAAGTGGCGCTTTAGTAAACTTAAGCGATAGTGGAATGCCGGAAGAAATCACCGTTCAGGAGACAATCAAATCCGGTGTTTCTATTGTATCTTTTTCCGGTGATAAACTCTTGGGTGGACCGCAATCCGGTGTGATTGTTGGTAACAATTCCGTACTTAAAAAGATTAAATCTAATCCACTTTACCGTGCCCTGCGATGCGATAAGTTTACCATCGCCTTGATGGAAGAAACGTTACGGACCTATAAATCTGATAGTATTTCCAAAGATAATTTATCAAACACTCTTTTAAAAATAGCTCAAAAAACACTTCGTAGCAGAGCAGAAAATTTATTTTCAGAGATCAAACCATCTATAAAAAAACGATGGAAAATTAAGATAATTGATTCAACAGTTGAAGCAGGAAGCGGTTCCTTACCGGAAGAGAAAATTGAAAGCATAGCTCTAGAATTTATCGCTCAGGAGACATGGATTAGTATTGGGATTGAAGAGCTTGCAAGAAAATTTCGAACAAGAAAAAATCCTGTTTTTGGTTACATCAATAAAGGAATGTTTTATATAGATTTAAAAGCGGTATTGCCGGAACAATATTCCGAGTTGATAAAAGCCATCAATGAGGTTTAAATGTTGCAAGTTGTAATCGGTACAGCGGGTCATATTGATCATGGCAAAACTGCACTCGTAAAAGCGTTAACTGGTACCAATACTGATCGCCTTGCGGAAGAACAAGCACGCGGCATGACGATTGATTTAGGATTTGCCTTCCTCACTGAAAATATCACAATTATTGACGTACCGGGGCATGAAAAATTTATCCGGAATATGGTTTCCGGCGTTTCCACAATTCAAATTGGATTGCTTGTAATCGCCGCTGATGATGGTGTAATGCCGCAAACTATTGAGCATCTTCAGATATTATCATTGTTGCAAATACCACAAGGAGTGATTGCATTAACCAAAACCGATCTCGCAGACGAAGAGTGGACAGATTTGGTGCAAGAAGATATACGTCAATTATGCAAAAGAACTTTTTTAGAAAATGCTCCAATTGTTCGAACATCTACTGCAAATGGTAGCGGAATTGAAGAATTAAGAAAAATATTACTAAAACAAGCGGAAAAAGTACATGAAAAAAATGATAGAGGTTTTTTTCGCCTTCAGATTGATCGAAGTTTTATAAAAAAAGGCTTTGGAACGGTTGTCACTGGTACCGTTATTTCCGGTGAATTAAAAAAAGGTGATGAAATGCAAATTCTCCCGGCGGAAAAAATAGGGAGAGTGCGCGGATTGCAAAGCCATGAAAAATTGGTTGAATCTGTAAAGCTCGGCGATAGAGCTGCTGTAAATATTGCCGGATTAGATAAAAAAGACCTATGGCGTGGCGCAGAATTAATTGGTAATGGTTGGTTAAAACCGACTTCACAGATTGTAGCTTATATTTCTATAATTTCTAACACTAAGTGGATAATTAAATCAAAACAACGTATTCGAATCCATGTTGGTACACAGGAACTTTTAGGAAGAATATTTATACAAAAAAAATCCCTAAAAGAGGGAGAATCCGGTAATGCACTGATACAGTTTGAATTACCGGCAGTTGTGGCTATGGACGATAGATTTGTGATTCGTTCCTATTCTCCATTAAATACAATCGGAGGTGGCATTGTACTTGATACTAATCCGATTGGTTCGGTTAAATCTGAAAAATTATGGACAGAGGAATTATCAGTTAACCCAGAGGAACGATATCTGCAATTCATGGATAGAGACCTAAAAAACCCGCACAGTTTACTAGAATGGTGCAAAATATTCCATATTTCTAGTCAAACTTTTAAGTCAGTTATTACAAAAAATAAATTACGTACGGCAAAAGGCAAACCATTTATTTACTCTGATGACAATTTGAATAAATGTAAATCAATTATACTAAAATTTATAGAGGATTTCCATAAAGACCAACCTTATCAAAAATCTATGAAAGGTGAGGAATTAAAGGAAAAGTCAAACTTTAACAGTAATTGGTTCGAATTTGTTTTATCCGATCTAATATCAAAAGGTGAGTTAAAACAAATTCAAGCCGGTTATGCACTTGCTAATTATGGTATTGAGTTATCCAGTAAAGATCAACAGAAAGCTGAGATAATTGAAAAATTAATTGGCAGTTTTAATTACGAACCGTTAACAATTACCATATTAATCGAGGAAAGTGAATTACCAAATAAAAAAGTGTTGGAATTGTTGCACGTACTAAAAGGACAAGAAAAAGTTATTGATATTGCTGAAGGAATATGGTCAGACCGATTGAAAATTGAGGAAATGACGAAAATGTTGAAACAGTATTTCACTAAAACAGATAAGCTTTCTGTTGTGCAATTCAAAGATATTACCGGTTTGACACGCAAATCAGCGATTCCATTATTAGAATACTTTGATCGGAAAAAAATAACATTACGTGATGGTAATGAGCGACTGAAAGGTGAGATGCTATGAGCGAAAAACAATCCACGCCTTTAATGCTTCAGTATAGTGAGATAAAACTCCAATATCAAGATGCTATTGTACTTTTCCGCATGGGCGATTTTTACGAGACGTTTAACGAAGATGCTAAAAAGACTGCTAAAATTTTAGGAATTGTTTTGACTAAACGTTCCAGTGGGTCCGCTGCCGATGTCCCTCTTGCCGGATTTCCTTATCATGCTTTAGATAATTATCTACCAAAGCTTGTGAAAGCCGGATACAGCGTCGCAATTTGCGAACAAGTTGAAGACCCCAAACTTGCTAAAGGTATCGTCAAACGCGAGGTTATAGAGGTTGTTACACCAGGAACCCTTATCTCAGATCAAGCTCTGAACAAAAAATCCAATCATTATTTAGCGAGCATTTATTTCCACCGGGACACAGTTGGATATGCAATTTTAGACCAATCTACAGGAGAATTTTATTGTGGAGAATGCGATTTAAATGTACTGTCTGAAGCACTAAGAAAATTTGCACCTAGCGAAGTGTTAATTGGTGAAAGTATAACCTATACAACAACAAAATGGTATAGAGATTTAAAACCATTTATTACTTCAGTTGAGGATTGGATTTTTAATTTCGATCAAAGCCACCGTACGTTAACCGATCATTTTCATGTTTCGTCACTTAAAGGGTTTGGTTGCGATAATCTTATAAATGGCATTACAGCAGCGGGGGTAATTTTTTATCATCTCAAGAATGATTTAAACATCGCGGTCGATCATATCTCCACAATACAACCCATAATTGCCGACGGATTTATGGGAATCGACGGCTTTACAATGCGAAATTTAGAAGTATTCAAATCATTAGCAACACAAGGTACACATGGTACACTAATCGATATCATCGATGAAACCGTAACTGCCGGTGGAGGAAGACTTCTTAGGCAATGGTTAAATCGTCCATTAACCGATGAAAAGAAAATTAATATTCGTTTAAAAAGTGTCGCCGGATTTGTTAATAATAAACAAATTCTAAATACCATAATCGACATTCTTAAATCAACTAATGATATTGAACGAATCATTGGAAAAGTAAATAGGAGAAAAGCAACTCCAAAAGAAATTCTGGCATTGGGAAACAGTTTAAACCTAATTCCTGAATTAATTAAGCAATTAAATAAAACAAGAAATACTGTACTAAAAAATATTGGCAAAGGTTTTACCGATACAAAAAATATCGTTCAGATGATCTTAAAAACTGTTGACAGAAATGCACCACATCAAATTAAACAGGGCAATGTAATAGCAAGCGGAATTGATAAAAAATTAGATGAATTGCGAGACTTAGCCCATGGAGGAAAAAAATGGATAACTAAGTTTCAAGAAACTGAACGGTTAAAAACCGGAATTACAACACTTAAAGTGGGATTTAATAGAGTTTTTGGTTATTATATAGAAGTTACAAAAACGCATCAAGATCGCGTTCCAGTCTCATATATTCGCAGACAAACCCTAGTTGGTTCAGAACGTTATATCACTCTCGAACTCAAAGAATACGAAGAAAAAATTCTTTGCGCAGAATCTGAAATTGAAGATATAGAGCAAAGAATATTTAATGATATATGTGATAAAATTCTGACGAATGTTCAAAACATACAAACAAATGCACATATTATAAATTTAATTGATGTCTTCTCTAATTTCGCCCAACTTGCCATTAAAAATTCGTATTGTCAACCAGTATTAGTTAAAGAACCGACTATTAATATTGAGGATGGTCGACATCCCGTTGTTGAAAAACTTATGCCATCAACTGAACGATTTGTTCCAAATGATTTGTTAATTAATGCTAATAAAAATCAAATCCAATTAATTACAGGTCCGAATATGGCAGGAAAATCAACATATCTGCGACAAATCGGATTATTAGTATTGATGGCACAAATCGGTTCTTTTATACCTGCAAAGAACGCCAAAATTGGAATTGTTGATAAATTATTCACAAGGGTTGGTGCAAGCGATAATTTGGCAGGTGGCGAAAGCACATTTTTAGTAGAAATGAACGAAGCTGCAAATATATTAAATAATGCTACATTTAGCAGTTTAATTTTATTAGATGAAATAGGTCGTGGCACAGCAACTTATGACGGAATGTCATTAGCGTGGGCGATAATCGAATATTTACATAATAATCCTAAAGTCGCTGCAAGGACACTTTTTGCAACGCATTATCATGAACTTACGGACTTGGAAAAAACATTGGAAAGATTGGAAAACCGACATACAGCGGTAGAGGAATTCGGAGATAAAATTGTTTTCCTAAGGAAAGTGATTAATGGAACAGGTGATAAAAGTTATGGAATCCATGTCGCAAAAATGGCGGGATTGCCTGAAAAAATAATCTTCCGAGCTACGGAAATATTAAATCAATATTTGTCTGATGATGACAAAAAAGAACTGCGACCGAAACAAATAGATCCAAAAAGTCAGATATCTATTTTTGAACAAAGGGAAAACAGATTGTCCGAGGCATTAGCCAAGCTTGATATCAACTCCCTAACTCCATTAGAATCATTACAAAAGATTGACGAATTAAAGAAGAAATATGGTTTATAGAAAACAGGGAATAGGGGGCAAGGGGCAGAGGTCTGGTGTAAAATCATTTATTTATATATTTATTGTTCTTATAATATCGAATTTGCTATATGCTGAATTCGATTGGCGGAAATATGGCTGGCAAATTTATCAGAATGCAGGAGATGCGCGCTCAATAGCGATGGGAAATGCCTCGATTGCTGATGATCGTGGAGTATCGGTTATATGGAATCCTGCCATAGGTACATACAAAAATTATAGAAATTTTACTTACGGACATCAATCGCGTTTTGCGGGAATAATCCAAAGTGATTTGATTTCATTTCCGTTTAATTCAAAAAAGGATAGAATATTTAATATTCTATTACTACACGAATCGGTTTCAAAGATACCAAATACACAAAATATTTTATTGGATTGGGGACTAGATGGTGTTCCAAATACCGGTGATTTGGGTGAGAACAATGGTTACTTAGACGAGGGTGAACGTCTAGATAATGAAGATATTTCCTATTTTAATCAGCATCAAGTAGGACTCGCATTAAGCACACAAATCTTACTTTATGGATTTGATTTTGGTGTAGCAGCTAAAGGTTTGTTTCATACACTTGGAAATCACTTTGGAAGCGGAATCAGTTTAGATATCGGTATGAAGAGATCATTTTGGAATAATTCAAATATTGGTATATCCGTTCACAATATAATTCCCGGTATGATTGTTTGGGATAGTGGATTTACTGAACTGTCCAAACCTTTAATATTAGCAGGTATATCTCAGGTAGTGAGCTCATCAAAAATACCGGTAGAATTAAATATGCTTGCGGATATTATTTTTAACATATCTGATCAATCCCTAAGCGATGATTTTCACTTCGGCTCTAACGGTGGGAATTGGAGAGTTGGTGCTGAAATATCTTATAACAAAAAAGTTAATATTCGATTAGGACGTAATCAAAACGGATTTTATTCAACCGGACTGGGAATTTCATGGACAAATTTTGAATTAAACTATGCGTACCAATTAGATTCGAAATTTGCTGATTTGGGTACTAATCATGTAATCTCATTTACCTTAAATCCAAAATGGTTTGTAAAAAGGTTAAAGCAATAAAAAGAGGAATTATGAAAAGATTATATAGAAATATAAATGAAGCAAAAATTGGTGGTGTCTGCGCCGGATTAGGTGATTATTTTAAAATTGATCCGGTTATAGTCCGATTAGCATTTTTATTATTGATATTTACCGGTGGTGGAATCGCATATATAGTGGCATGGATTATTATACCTGTTCAAAAATAATACATAAATTATAGATGGAATTAATATTGTATTAAATTCCTTAAAATACCCTAATAATTTCATTGACTATCTTGTACAAAATAGTATAGTTTTCTTGGCTTTTATCGAAACAAAAACTATGAAAACAACAACAATTAAAGAATCTGAAATTCAGCATGATTGGTGGATAGCTGATGCCGACGGTAAAACCCTTGGTAGATTTGCCAGTCAAATCGCGCAATTGCTGCGCGGTAAACATAAACCCCATTTTACACCTCATATGGATATGGGGGATTGTGTTGTAGTTATAAATGCAGAAAAAATTAGAGTTTCCGGTACAAAAGATGAACAAAAAGAATATTTTACACATTCTGGTTATCCCGGTGGAGTAAAAACAACATCATTTAAGCATATGAAAGCCACACATCCGGAAAGAATTGTAACAAATGCCGTGAAAGGAATGTTACCGCACAATAAACTGGGACGACAAATTTTAGGTCATCTCCGAGTTTATGTGGGAAGAGATCATCCTCACGATGCACAACAACCTAAAGTAGTGGATATTAAATGACGCAAGCAGTATTTCAGGGAACTGGTAGACGTAAAAGATCAATAGCTCGAGTTTATCTAAGTTCTGGTAAGGGTAATATTCTAATCAATAACAGACCATATACGGATTATCTTGGTCGCCCAACTTTGGCAACTATTGTTCGCCAACCCTTGGAAGCGATTGGGGATGTTGATGGTTATGATATTAAGGCAAATGTAAACGGTGGCGGATTAACAGGCCAAGCAGGGGCTGTACGGTTAGGAATCGCTCGTGCATTATTAGAAATTAATGAAGATTTTCGTACACCATTGCGGCAAGCAGGTTTTTTAACTCGTGATGCTCGCAAAGTTGAACGTAAAAAATATGGACAACCGGGCGCACGTAAGCGTTACCAATATTCAAAGAGATAATATGGCAGAACAAGTTAGTTTTAAAGATTTATTAGGTTCCGGAGCACATTTTGGTCACGTAACTCGTAAATGGCATCCTAATTATGAACCTTATGTTTTAATGGAACGTAATGGTGTTCATATCATTAATCTAGAAGAAACAGTAAAACACCTGAATACAGCAATTGAATTTGTTAAGAAAATTGTAGATAAGAATGGTGAAATTCTTTTCGTAGGAACAAAAAAGCAGGCAAAAGATATCGTTCAACAAGAAGCTGATAGATGTGGGATGTTTTATATCGTTGAGCGCTGGTTGGGTGGTACTCTCACAAATTTTTCAACAATCAAGAAAAGTATAAAAAGATTAAAGGCTCTTGAAAAAGAAGGTTCTAGTATTTATGAAAATCTGACGAAAAAGGAAATTCAAATGCTGAACCGTGAAAGACTTAAATTGTCGGATCAACATCGTGGAATTAAAGACATGAGACGCCTTCCAAATGCAGTTGTTATTGTTGACGTTGATAGAGAAATAACTGCACTCATAGAAGCTATTAGATTGGAAATTCCTGTAATCGCAATTGTAGACACAAATTGTGATCCACGGATTGTAAATTATCCAATTCCTGCAAATGATGACTCTATTAGGACAATACAATTAATTATTTCAGCCCTAGTTGATGCAATTGTAGAATCGAAGGATGACACTGCTGTTACAGCAGAAGATGTTCCTGATACAAAACAAAAAGCTGAGAGTGTCGCTACGAAATCCGAAGATACAATTGCCACGAATATCAAGGAAATAATTGTAGAAAAAGAAGTTAAGGTAGTAGAAAAAACAATAATAAAGGAAAAAGAGGAAAAACCAGCCCAAACCGTTAAAAAGCCCAAGATAGAAAAAAAAGCAGAAACCCCCCCCTACAATAAAAGCTAAGCCGAAAGCTGAAGAAAAGAAACCGGCTGTTAAAGCAACTTCTAAAACCAAGACTGCTGCAAAAAAAACTACGGGAAAGGATGCAGTAAAAAAGACCGCTAAGGAATCCGAAAAGAAATGAATATTGATGCTAAAAGAGTAAAAGAATTGCGTGAAATAACTGGCGCCGGAATGATGGACTGTAAAAAAGCCTTAGTTGAAGCAAATGGTGATATTGAGAAAGCAATTGATAATCTTAGAAAATCAGGGGTAGCAAAAGCTGCTAAGAAAAGCTCAAGATCTGCAAAAGAAGGATTAATCTATTCATATATTCATCATGGGGGAAGATTAGGAGTTTTGCTTGATATCGGATGTGAAACAGATTTTGTGGCCAAAAC
>JBHPEE010000013.1:0-30533 GCA_042577295.1 Fidelibacterota bacterium
ATTATAAATTATGTCATTTATAAATAATATTTAATACTTTGTCATTAAGGCAAAAAACATTCCTGAATTTCATATTCATTCCAATTAAGTGGTAAAGTCCTAACTATATAAAGATAAATCTTTATAATTACCGATTAACACTGGGAAATAGCGTAATTTAATTGTATAAATCCTTCTTTAAGTATACCAACATTAAATAATACATTTAAAGAAGTTTTGTGAAATATACAACATGCGGTATTGGGCAAAATATTAATTATATTTAGAAAGTCATTCAAACATATTGGCTACTATAAATAGGGTATAATAATCTTAACAAAGCAGCTTCGGCTGCTTTGGTCTTTAACCAATCAGGAGAATACCAATATCAGATATATTTGACTAAGTCTCAGATAAAGAGCTTAAAACTGAATACAGTTAAAAGGTTCTTTATAAAAGTAGGTGATAAAATAATAAGTTCAAAAGATGTTGCGAACCACATCATAGTATTGCTTTCAAATGATTCAAGCAGAGAGCAGTTCGTTGTAATCTTCCTTAACACAGCTAATTGTATTATCGATGTAAGCTACGTAGCCGAATGGAGTACAGGAGATCGAAAACTTTATTAATCCAGATTAGAAAAAGCCACGCAACTGCCACCAAACATAATTAACAAATTCATAGAGTTTGAAAGGGTATAATAGCAAGATCAAAGAACAGTAGTCAAATAATTGAGACGGGAATTGAAAAATATTCTCGTCTCAATTAAAGTAAAGAATTCGAGTTTATAGTCCAGATAATTATTACAATTAAGAAGCAATTCATATACTTTAACTGTACTTTAGGTTGATTAATATATTATTACTCTCTAACTTTATCTAGGAGTTAAGTAAATTGTTAATATATATACTGTTTCATGAATCCACCCCCCGCCCCGCTCCCCGCATCACTCAATTTATTCTAATTATTTATGTACTGATTCGTAATAATTACAAATTTTATAAATCCTCAATATGACACAATTCATATTTCCAGCAGTATTCTCTTTATTACTAAGTTTATTAGTGGGCTATATTTTTTGCAAGATTCCTATATCAAAGAACCTATATGATCATCCGAATAAAAGGAATATCCATAAAATTCCTACACCACGGACTGGTGGTTTTATTATGTTTATTTCACTAATAGTTAGTTCACTATTATTTGGACTATGTACTAATGAGAAATGTAATTATTACTTGCTCTTCTGCATTATATTTTTTTCCATCGGTCTTATGGATGATATATTCGATTGGAACTATAAAAAAAAATTGACTTTACAGATTATTAGTGTAGCGCTATTTTTACTAGTTATTCCTATCGATCTATCAAAATTAACTTTTTCTTCAATTGAGATACAGATTCCCAAGCTAAATTATTTACTTGTACTATTATGGATAATAGCAGTAATTAACTCTTTCAATTTTTTCGATGGGATAAACAAATTAGGCGGCAGCCTGGCAATTGTATTTTTTGCTAGTTATTGTATATTTTATTACAGTAGGCAATCCACTATCCCAATAGAAATATTTCTCATTATAATTTTCTCAATTTTTGGATTTCTAGTATATAATAGAACTCCGGCGAAAATGTTCATGGGCGATTCCGGCTCGATGTTGCTAGGTTTTTTAATTGCTACTACGCCATTATTATTTACAAGTACCGATGCAGTTGGAATAGATATCACTTTTCCTGTAATAATAACATCTATCCTAATAATGGAAATAACGTATTTGATCTTCAGTCGAATTAAGTATAAAAATAGTCCATTCTCTCCCGATAGAAACCATTTACATCATGTGTTACTTGATTTTAATTTAAGAAATCGCTATGTCGTACTGATAATTGTATTTGCCACCATCCTACTATCGATATTGGCCTTTTTTAGTAAACAACTATTATTCTATCAAATAGTATTGATTGAATTATTATTTTTTGGAACTATAATAGTGTTACCACGCCTAATTAGATCAAGAAAACTAGAACAACTGAATAATTAATCATTGGGATTATTTAATATATAGATTACTTAAAACAGAATAATATATAATTAAAGGTACCGTTACGCTCACAGGCCATTAGGCATCAATACAATATTTTTCACACCCCATTTAATAATTATCTAGCTCCTTTTGGCTTTTAAATCTAACCAAAAGTCTTTCTTATTTTAACAGGCTAATCGCTCCAACTTGTTCTGACAGGATACAGTTTAGAAATCTTTTTTTGTTATGGTTTTCTGATATTTGCATCAATTAGAATACATACATTGACAAAATTCTTAGAAAACAAATTTCAGCAATCTCTGATAATCTCATTTAAGAAATCTATAATCTATAACCTATAATTCTCATCGGTTCCATTTAATATCTACCTGATCCAAATTTAAAAAATAGAACTAATATACCTGATGTCTTTCTTATGTTTTTTTGATTTATTGAAATTAAATTGGATCTATTAAATATCATATTTTTATATTATTTCATGATATTGAATGCAATTTTATAACAGTGTAGTCGTCATAACCGCATATAGTAGAAAACAAATCTTAATCGTTGTATATTTGCGTTAAAATATGGACAATTTCACAAACATAATGATATTCCAGTGGGATAACAAATGAAAATATTTAATTTACTAATTGTAATATTTATTTCAATTATATTTTGGGGATGTGCAACGATGAATACCATTTCCGTTTTAACGGACGAAACTCAGCAATATCCTTCAACAAAAAATGTAAATATAGTTAATTCTCCTTTTCAACCATATCACATTATAGCAGAATTAGAGACTTATGGTTATAATGGCGAATCTATTCCACAATTATTAAATAATATGCGCATAGAAGCAATGTCAATTGGCGCAAACGCAATCATTCCCACCAAGGAAAATTCACAACAATTTCTGACAGATACCATTTTAGATCCTTGGATCACAGAATATCAAAGCATTGGAGGAAAATTTTCAATCGTTAGAGGCCTGGCAATTGTTTACAGCGATGAATTAAAATCCGACGAATTCGATGCACCGCAAGGACTTAATAAAGAAGAATTAAAATCCGACGAATTCATTACACAGCAAGTATATAAAAAAGATCTATATTATGGTGCGGGAATAAATTTATTACCTATTGCATTAAATGGTATTGGAAGCGCAGGATGGATCAAATATAAGCAGATAAGACTAAATGCTGAATATTTTAACCTTGATCTACCTAGCTCTAATTACTCAGGTGGTCTTAATAACGGAAGAGCAAAAGATGTATTTAGAATTGGAATTGATTATTTCTTTTTAAAGAATTCATCAGGACCCTACTTCCCTATCGGATTGGAACATTGGAGAAATTCGATAGATCATGAACAATTTCCAAAAAGAACATATTTCGAAACTAACCATTTCTCCTTCGGTATTGGTTATCAAAATTATATAACAGAAAATATTTATTTTGATTCACGAATATCTATGGGCACTTTATTAGGTAAATTAATTGAAGTTGAAGCTTACGGAATAGTATTCTTACCGCGAAAGATAACTCGCAGTGCGATGCTTGGTTTTGGATACAGTTTTTAACCACCGGTAATTGAATCACTAATTCAAGAAGATATTTTTAAGCAGATCACAAGACTTGCACTTTAAATAAAGATAATAACAATATTACAGAAAAATAGATATTATATACTGAACAATTGAAAATATCTATAATAAAAATAGTCGTCTATTCAATTTTTATCAGCTTATTTTTTCTTTTGCCTGTACAAGCTCAGTATAACTATGATAGTAAAACATTATCTTCAGACGCATATTATTATACAGGGAAAAAGTATGGCTCTGAAGCAATGTTCAATCCAATCAATGTTATCTTAAATAATGGATATGACATTATCCAACTTGGCAATAAGCCCCGTACAATATTTGATTATCCATATGAACATGCCATAAAAAATGTATGGAAATCTGTTACGCATCCTAAAAAAACAATTTCTGATTACGGTGTTAGGAAGTTTATTACTACTGAGTTATTTCCATTATCATTTGATATTACAGGTATCCAATGGTGGCCCAATTATAATGTCCATTTTATCGGTGGAGGTATGACCTATAGAATGCTAATCGACTGGTATGAATACCATAATTATCCACAACCTAAATTGCTCAGCATTGCTACGGTTGGTATTTTTCATTACTTAAATGAAGTAACTGAAAATGGCTTATATGAAAATTATAATGGCGATGCCGTTGCAGATTTACTATTTTTTGATATTGCCGGTGTGCTTTTATTTAATTCTAATAAGGTTGCTAGGTTTTTTAGCGAAGAACTAAATTTATCAGATTGGTCATTGCAACCATCCTTTCGATTGAGCGATAAATCACTTCAAAATAATGGACAATATTTTACAATTAAGTGGCAATTACCTTTTTCAGAATCTTGGCAACTTTTCTACACTTTTGGAATGGACGGTTTATTAGGACTATCTAATAAAATTGATGAAGAACGAACAATATCAATTGGGGCTGGTTTTATAGGAAGAGAATTAATCAATATTGATGAAGAAAAAAATATTAAAACAGTAAAGCTCGCATGGAGTACCGGAATATTTTATGACAAAAATAATTCACTGATGGCATCCTTAAAGATAAGTGACCATATAGACTATCAGACTGTAATAAATATTTATCCCGGAATCATTAAAATCGGAAACTTCTCTCCCGGAATATGGACAGCTATCGATAAAACAGGTAAATATATGGTTGGAATTAGCACAATTTGGATTCCGGGGATTGTGGTTAATTAAAAATTCATACTTTTTATCTTTTCCACGCACAAACCATCAAAAATTCTCGCCGAATGAGGATATTATTTTGTTGTGCATATCTTTCCCTTTCAGCTCTATTAATAAGGAATTTAACTTCGTCAATATATACAAAATCTTGTTGCAGTCTTTTTTAAGTTAAAGATTGGTTGAATCCATTAATGAAGAATTAGGTAAGAGTATCAAATTACGTTAATGATGGCATAAGATGATTCTTTACATGATTACAAACTTAGAGTTAACCCTGATACTGTAAAATCATATAAACTTGTATTACGGGATCCTTGTGATGCATTAAATAAAACCACTAGACTTTCAGAGTTGTCAAAAGCAGATTATTCGATTGTTTTAAACTATATAAAAAATATATTTAATAAAATAACATTTCATAAAGTTGCTGTATTTTATAATAATTAACTATATTTTTATCTAGATTTGTAATAATACTCCCGATATCATAATATTTTTACATGATAATTGGATTATAAAATTTTGTTTATTATTGATTTATATAAGTAAGTATTTATAATTTTATCCGATTTAGAAATTAATGGTGAGGTGGGTAGGGTCTAGTTAATGGAATATTTGGATAAATAAAGATGATTGCATCTAATCCTAAAATAATTACTAATTCAATTGTTAATTAATTTAATAAATGGGAGAAATTACATGAAAGAAGAAAAGCTATTATTTAAAAGTATAAGATTCTTTTTTATTTTCGCAATTATCATACTATTTACTTTCCCACTGTATGCAACAAGCACACTTGTTCCTGACACAGACTTTGAGATTGATGGTAACAAGACAGTCGAAGGACTAGTTGACTGGGAGACTGTTATGCCCCTGGCAGGAAGCCCGCCTTTCCCAATAATAACCAATAGTAGTACCGACTTAACAACCGGTGTCTATTACCTGCATACGGATCCTGATTTGTGTGAAACAACGAGTGATGATGGCGGTATTGGTGGAACAAAGTTAGATGATGGTGCATCATGGCCGGCAGGCAGTTCCAAAGCACCTGCTAAAGATGACTTATCTGCGGTCTGGTATGCAACTGAGAAAGTTTACCTTGATGCTGGTGGGTCTAACGATATCTTATATGCTGCATTTGAGCGTTGCTCACCTCAGAATGGGACTATGTCAGCATTTATTTTTATTGATAATGGAGATGAATTGACTCCATCCGATGGTGGTGCTAATGGAGTTGGTGACTGGTTAATAGTCTTTGATTTTGATCCGAGCGACGGGACGATGGATATGTATTTATATATGTGGTTAGATACCGGTGGCGGTGTCTATAATTATGTAGTACAAACAATTCCTGCTGGTTCGATAGAGGGTTATGCTACTCCGTTTGTTAAAGGAAAGGGGGGAGATGCTGACACCGGTGGTGATTTTGGTGAAGTAGCAATGAACCTGACTACGCTTGGTATTACTCCTGTTGATGGTTGTGGTGCTGTTGCTGTTGGTGATCAAACAGGAACGGTTGCAGGTTTACTGACTACTTCTCAAGTAAAAGATATAGTAGGTACGCATGAACTGATAGTATGCGGCCTCGATTTTGATGATCTACCTGACACTTATGATCCAGCAATAGGTAGTGATCCTTACGCTTGCACTACTTTTAATCCGTACAGTCCGTTTATCGGAGCTGGTGTAACTAATGAAACTAATGGTTGGGATGATCTTGAAGCTGATGAAGATACGGACGACGGTATTCCAGGAGCATGGCCTTTATGGGAGGCCGGTACATGTAGCGGATTATTAAAAACTGGAATTTGGGGTGACGTAACAATGGACGTCGACACTTATTGTTTTACAGTACAAGCAACCAATCTTTCAGATTCAACTGCCCAATTGGTCGCCTGGATTGACTGGAATGATGATGGTCTTTTTCAGGATTCTGAGCGCTCTGAGTTAGTACTTGATGGATCGACAGGAAACGTACCTGCCAATTCTCTTGATACAACTGTAGTCTTGTATTGGGAGGGTGTTTCACCTCTATTTGATGAAACTTACGCACGTTTACGCATCACTACAGATTCTACGTTTAAAAGTTTAACGTCTCCTACTCCTCATGGTGCAACAAGCGATGGTGAAATTGAAGGATATTTAATACCAGAAAATACATTACCCGTTGAACTAACCTCTTTCACTGTGGAAGCTACCGATAATGGGGTTCTCTGTAAATGGACAACCGAGAGTGAGACTGAGAATCTTGGCTTTATTCTTGAAAAAAGAACTCAGGGTGGAAACTGGGCTGAACTGGCCAGTTACAAGGATGATGTAGAAGATAATCCATTGGAGGGTATGGGTAATTATTCAGGATATAAAGATTATGAGTATTTAGATAAGCTCGTACAGCCGAATGTAACCTATGAGTACCGCTTAGCGGATGTGGATCATAAAGGTGTGGTTACTTATCAGAGTACAAGGATAGTAACGGCGGGACAAACACAACAAGCCGCGGTTATAGATAAATTTGCTGTAGCACCTGCTTATCCGAATCCATTCAATCCAAGTACAACGATTACTTATATCATACCAAACAACGATGGTACTGTTGTTCAAGTAAGTGTATATGATATTACTGGTAACTTGGTAAGGACTTTACTTAATACCAAACAAGAATCTGGAAATTATAGTATTGTTTGGGATGGTAAGGATAATAATGGAAAAATTGTACCTGGTGGAACATATTTTAGTAGTATAAAATACGGAAATGAAAGTAAAACGATAAAAATGATGATGTTGAAATAATATCAAATAGACAAAATAAAAGAAAAGCCCTGCTTATTGCGGGGCTTTTTACATCCCCAAATACCCAATTTTAAGTAATACTTTTATAATTATATAAGGAGCTAGCTGACCAACACATAGTACTTAAAACACCGATTTATATATTAATTCGGTTGATAGAACCTGATAGAAAACCTATTTTACCTTACCGCCACACAATCTCACTTTTAGTCAACAGGCTCTGAGGAGAGTAATTCCATGACCTGTCTTCATCTATTCTTAATAGTATCTGAGCTTACATAGCCTATTATGCCTAGATCCGGGTTTTTTAAAACCCAATGTCCACAGACAAATCTTTTTCTTTTTGGACTTTGTTTTTCATTGATAAATATACTTTTTAATCTATTCCTTTTATCACTAGCATATACTCTTATGCTTTTTGCTTAGATGGATAAACCCAAGTTACAAGATCGCTAAGCAGTACTTGCTCATTCATCTAGTGAAATAATAAAAATACATACATATCCGAATATTGATCAAGCGAGGAAATATATTAATCGAATCCCAAACCCAAGGTTAATAAATTCCAATGTAACTACTGTGTGACTAAAACATGGTCACATTAGGATATTTTGATGTTTCTCGACGAAATAACGGTGATTTTGACTTGAATATTTTAGGGATTTTATCAAGAAAGATAGCGGGAACGCCTGGGAATCGAACCCAGCTCTCGGGGTTAACCAGAGACAACGGTTTTGAAGACCGCAGCGGGCACCAGCCTCGCAATCATTCCCAATATTAATTTCGCTCTAAAATACTGAATTCCATGCCAAATTGGTCGCGCACATCTTCACCAATGATGATGGCTTTTTCAATTGTATCAAATCTTACTATTTGAACTACGTATAAGCTCCTGTCACGAGAGTTTTCTACCACTTCAATTTTATATCCGGCTGATTCTAACCTGTTTACAATAACTTCTGCATTCTTCTTGTCTCTAAATGCCCCCACCTGTACAACCCAAGGTTTTTCTCCTAATTTTGCAGGTTCTGGTGCTACTGATTCTTGAACTTCAACAGTATCTTTTAATATTTCTTCAACCACAGGTGTTTCTTCTTGTAAAATGATTGATGAATAATAGTCATAGTCATTAAAGTTTAACTTAGGATATTTATTACTGAACATTTCAATATAATAATCAACGCTGTCTCGTTCTCCGATAGCCAGCAAGCTTTTTTTCATCAAATTGACTGCTCTTTCAATATCTTTTGATTCAGAATAATATAGCGGTATTTTTTTTAACTGCTCGCCAGCTTGTGTATAAAGACCTTGGGCATATAAATACTCCCCAATTTTCATAATTGATAATTCACTTGCAGTTGAACCGGGATGATCGTTTATAATTGCCTTGAACTGTTCTATCGCTTCCTCCCCATTACTGTTGATAGCCGCTTTTAAATATAGTATAAAGGGATGATTTGGGTATTCTGAGTCCAAATATGATAAGGATTTTTGAACTTCCTCCATTTTTCCTTCATCGATTAATTTTTTATATGAACTAAAATCTTGACCATATAAATTAAATGTGAAAATAAAAAATATTATGAGGATATAGCGAATCATAATAATAAATCTTATTTACCAATTATTTCAATCAATTCATCTATTTGATTGTATAAATCAACCGGATTTGATTTTTCCAATAATATTTTTATTTTCATTAACCTTGCAGGAATCGAATCATTATTTTGATTGATTGCCTTATCAACTAATGCAATTGCTTCTTCAATATCACCTTTGTCTTTTAATAAGTTGGATAATTTAACGATTGCATTTTTGTCATTAGGCTTCTCAGCTAGAATCCGTAAATAAAATTGGTCAACTTCACTAAAACGGCCTAAATCAAATAATGCTGATTCAATTTTTTTATATATTTTAGTGCCGCCATTATCTTCATTGATTAAATATTTTTCCCAATTTATGATTGCTTTCTTGAGATTATTTTCGTTTTCATAAATGTTTCCGATTTGTAAGTACGGTGCACTAAAAAAAGGATCAAGTTTGATAGCATTTTGATAGTGTTGCAGAGCTTTTTTATTTTCATTAATATCTAATTGACCATTGCCAGCCTGTAATTGGATTTCAGCTAGTTGACGGACATCTCGATTACCGGTCAATTTTTGTATCTTGGTAGCTAACACACTAGCCTGCTCCCAATCGTTGTGCTTTTCTGCTATTTGTAATAAAAACTGGTATGCCCATGAACTGTTTTTATCATATTTTAGTACCATATCAGCTTCAATTTTAGCACGTTTGGTATTTGATAGTTCTGCATAATCCAATGCAAGCGCTTGGTGGATTTCTTTACTGATTGTTTTACTTAATTTTGGTCGCACCGTGAGTGATTGATGTATCTTTGAGGCTTGCTGCGGATTTACTGATCTTAATAAATTACCCAATTGAAGATAAGCATCAATATTGTCAGAATCTTGACCAACAACCTGTTTCAATAATTTAACAGCTTCAGTATTTTCGCCTTTTAAAATGGCGTTAAGCGCATTAGAATATAAAACTTCAGTACTGACTGATACTTTTGATCTTAACCAACAAATCATTGCTATAGCGATAACTACTATCGCAATTACTAATATAATTGTGATCGGTTCCATTTCTGCCTCTTAAATAGTGTCTGTAGGTTCTTCTTCTATCGTTACGTTCCGCAATAGGTTTAATTCCTCTATCAATTTTTTATTCTTTGATCTCAAAATCCTAGATGTATTCTTTGCCGTCAGTATTGAAGTAACGGCCATTAGAAATCCAATTACCAATCCAATACCGAATGATATGAGCATTATGTTTGCAACTGCTGTCTGATTAGTTTGTTTAAATAAAAGGTTTACTGTTGCTTCATCGTTATTGTTCATGAAAAAGTAAACAAGTGCAAGTATCACTAAGATCAGAACTAACATTTTAATTAATTTCATTTTATTTTCCTTCTATTTGACCCTTTAAAGTTACACCATGAGCAGCAGTAATTCTAACAGGAATGATATCTTTTACTTTAGCTGTATCTTTTTTGAATATCACCCATTTATTAGAATCTGTTCTACCGCTCCAATGCTCGTCTGATTTTTTACTCTCTTTCTCAACTAACACATCCACTACAGTATCTATCATTTCACGATTACGGAACAATGTGTGTTGTCTTTGCAATTTAATTAATCTATCTAATCTATCTTTTTTAACATCTTCATCAATATGATCATCGTATTCAATTGCTTTAGTATATGGACGACTTGAATATTTAAATGTATATGCTGAATCGAATTTTACAATATCCATCACTTCCAAAGTTTCTTGAAAATCTTCTTCGGTTTCACCGGGGAAACCGACAATAATGTCTGTACTTATACCAACTCCCGGAATAATAGAACGTATCTTTTTTGCATATTCTAAAAAATGATTTTTTGTATATGTCCTATTCATCCTTCTTAATATTCTGTCCGAACCTGCCTGTAAAGGAAAATGAATAGAGTTACAAATATTTTTGGAATCAGCCATTACATCCAATAATTCCTCATTAACATCACTTGGATGTGGAGAAGTGTACCTTAATCGCAATAAGCCTGGAATAGACGATATTTGTTTCAACAAGCCGGTGAAATCAATATTATCATGTTTATATGAATTAACATTCTGTCCTAATAAAGTAACTTCAACAAATCCATTTTTTATAGCTCGTTCGATTTCTTGCATTATACTTTTTGGGCTCCTGCTCCGTTCCCGCCCGCGGGTAAATGGTACGATACAAAAAGTACAGAATTTATCGCAACCACGCATGATTGACAACCAGGCGTTTATTCCTTCTTTTCTACTTGGGAATAAGCCATCATATACTTCAAAACGAGAAAGTTGAGTATCGACAATATGTTTTTGCTCCTTCAACCGATTATTCAATGTCACCGGCAGTTTTCTATACGAATCAGGACCGAGTACAATATCAACATACGGTTTGTTTTCAAGGATTTCATCTTTCAAGTTTTGTGCCATGCAGCCTAACATCCCAATAATGACTTCTGGCTTGTTTTTTTTAATTCGATTGAAGTTACCTAACCGGGAATGAACTTTAGCTTCGGCATGATCTCGTACAGCGCAAGTATTTATAAATATAACATTTGCTTCATCAATATTTTGGGTCTGTTTATAGCCTTCATGTTGCAAAATACCGTCAATTAATTCGCTATCAGCAACATTCATTTGACAGCCGTATGTCTCTATGTAATAGCTTTTATTCAATTCGATTATTATAAATATAAAAAATTAACTGATAATACTAAATAGCAAGTTAGTTCATATAACCGCTAAAAAAGTAATCAAGAGGATTTTGAGGTTTCCCATAATAATGAACCTCATAATGTAAATGCGGACCAGTGGAACGCCCGGTATTTCCAATATAACCGATTAGATCACCACGTTTTATCTGATTTCCACGTTTGATACTGAATTTTGATAAATGAGCATAAAATGTAGTGTAACCAAAACCGTGATCAATCTTTAATGATTTGCCAAATCCCCCCATATATCGAGCAATTTTTACAACTCCATCAGCAGGAGCATAGATGGGGGTTCCATTGTTTGCGGTAATATCTTGTCCATAATGAAACCGATTAACTCTATCAAATGGATCAATTCTATAACCAAATCCGGCATTCAGATACCCCCCATTAATCGGGCGAATAGTAGGAATTGATTTTATGCGGTCAGAGTTTTCTTGTACTTTATTATATATGTCTTCGTAACTGGACAACTCCAATTTAACTTTTCTTGTTAATGCATCAATATCCAACTCTAAGGAAGTTATTGTCGATGCAAAATCTGGGAGTAGATTGTCAATTTTGGTATTTTTATTAACCACAACTCCACCAACACCTAACTCACGCACACTTTCATCAATTTCCGGAAGATCAGCATAAGTCCTTACTGCTTTATCTTTTTCTTCAATAAGAGACATTTGTGAACTAAGAGTTTCAACTCGATTATGCAAATTGATAACAGTGGACGATAAATCCGAATAACTCTTTTGCATCTCGGTTAACTTAGTATTATACAAAATTCCGGTCAGCCAATCTGCAGAAAAATATAATGCAGCAATAACAATTACAGTAAAAACTCCGATCCGGACTAATAAACGTTCCAATGAAAAATGCCATTGTCTTACGCGTCGGTCACTTTCAGCTTGAAATATAAAATTTGGATTCTTTAGAGGCATTTGACCTTAATTATATCATTCAATATTAAAATAATTGAAATTAATATTCAATAGCAATACAGCAGAAATTTTGCTAATTACTATGAATCAAGTTTTTTTTATTGATGGTTTTTTTACAGTTTTAGTTGTTTTTTTAGTTTGAGTTTTTGGTTTTTTGGTAGCTGTCTGTTTCGGTTTTTCAACTACTTCAGCTTTCTCAACCTCTTTTTTGATATTATCAATTTCTTTTGAAAAATTCTTAATCTTAGTTTTAAAATCATCCAGTTTCTTTACTGCTTCGTTAAACTCTGTATTCGTTTTAAAACTAGTCACATTTTTATCTTTAAACTGCACATAAATAAAACGTCCTAAATCTTCAAAATTTTTATCAATATCTTTTTGGGTCTGATGAATATCTAATTTTATTTTACTTATTTTAGTGAAGTCACCGGTTTTCTCGACTGCTAATTTACTGACTTCATCAGCTTTTTTAATGGCAGCAGCACCCCATTCTTTAACATTATCTTTTATTTCTTTCCAAAGGTTAGACATAATTTTCCTTTATAGTTAAGTCCTTGAATTTATTATTATTTTTGTATTTGTACAATCTCTTGTAGTATTTTTTTTAGAATTAAGATTTATTCTTTTCTGCAATCATATTCAGTGCTGAACCATGTTTAAACCACTTAATCTGTAATTTTGAAAAGGTGTGTTTAACGTCAAAATCATCTATCGATCCATCTAAATGATTTACAATAACCTTTAAAATACTGCCGGGCGCAAGATCCTTTATTCCTGTGATTGATAATTTATCCGATTCTTGGATCAATTCGTAATCATCGGGTTTAACAAAGGTAAGTGGCAACACACCCTGTTTTTTTAAATTTGTTTCATGAATCCGCGCAAAACTTTTCGTTATAACGGCTAAGCATCCTAAAAATCTCGGTTCCATTGCGGCATGTTCACGACTTGAACCTTCACCATAATTTTGATCTCCAATAGCAACCCAACCAATTTTTTTAGATTTGTAATCACGGGCGATTTTGCTATAATCTATCCCATTTTCACCTGTGTCAACATTCGTTCCTTGGCCAATTTCTAGAGTAAAAGCATTTAATGCACCAATAAACATGTTATTCGATATATTGTCTAAATGTCCGCGAAATCTTAACCAAGGACCGGCCGGAGAAATGTGATCGGTTGTACATTTACCTTTGGCCTTCATTAATACTCTTAATCCTCGATAATCCTTGCCATCCCATTTTTTAAATGGAGTTAAAAGTTGCAATCTTTCACTTGTGGGATTAACCTTAATTTCTACTTTATTACCATCTTTTTGGGGGGCTTCAAAGCCCGATTCACCTTTATCAAATCCTTTTGAAGGTAATTCTGCTCCGAATGGTGGTTTTAATAATACTTCATTTCCGTTCTTATCTTTCAAGATATCAGTCAATGGATTAAAACTCAAACTCCCTGCAATCGCCAGAGCAGTTACTATTTCCGGGCTTGCAATGAACGCATAAGTTTCCGGGTTTCCATCATTGCGACGGGCAAAATTTCTGTTAAATGATGAAATAATTGAATTTTTCTGCCCCTTTGCTATCGATTGACGATCCCATTGTCCGATGCATGGACCACAAGCATTGGCTAGAATTGTGCCACCTAATTCTTTAAGAGTTTCAAGTTGCCCATCTCTGTCGGTAGTAGATTTGATCTGTTCTGAACCCGGGGTAATTAAAAATTCGCATTTGGATTTCAGTCCAATATCTAACGCTTGCCGAGCCACATGAGCAGATCTCTCTAAATCCTCATAAGATGAATTGGTGCAACTTCCAATCAGTCCGGCGCTTAATTCATCAATGTAGTCATTATCTTTTACAGCTTTCGCCATTTGTGATATAGGACGAGCGAGATCAGGTGTATAAGGTCCAACAATATGAGGTTCTAATTCTGATAAATTAATTTCAATTACTTGATCGTAATATTTCTCAGGGTTTTTGATCACTTCGGCGTCCGGGATTAAATGTTGTTTATTGGCTTCAATAGAATCAATTATTTCACTTCTATCAGTATATTTTAAGTATGTACCCAACTTTTCATCATAGGGAAATATAGATGTTGTAGCACCTATCTCTGCTCCCATATTTGTTATAGTAGCTTTACCTGTAGCGCTAATCGATCCAGTGCCCTCACCAAAATATTCAATAATTTTACCTGTTCCACCCTTCACAGTAAGAATACCGGCTAATTTCAAAATAATATCTTTGGCAGATGTCCATCCACTTAATTTTCCAGTCAATTTAACACCGATCACGCCCGGCCAACGCAATTCCCATGGCATACCTGCCATCACATCAACCGCATCGGCGCCACCGACACCAATCGCGATCATGCCCATTCCTCCGGCATTTACAGTATGTGAATCGGTACCAATCATCATACCACCCGGAAAAGCATAATTTTCTAATACTACCTGATGGATGATCCCCGCGCCCGGTTTCCAAAAACCGATACCATATTTTTGACTGACAGAATGTAGAAAATCATATACTTCTCCATTCGTGATATTTGCCTTTTTTAAATCTTCAGCCGCACCGACTTGAGCAGTAATGAGATGGTCGCAATGTACGGTTGTTGGGACAGCGGAAGTATTTCTTCCGGCCGACATAAATTGTAAAAGTGCCATTTGAGCAGTTGCATCTTGCATCGCTACGCGATCAGGATTGAGCTCAACATAGGATTTTTGCCTAAACGGTATTGCATCTAATGGTGCTGCGATATGAGCATATAGAATTTTTTCGGTTAAAGTTAATGGTCTTTTAAATAATTGTCTGGCGCCATCTATTTTATTATCAAAAGTGGAATAAAAATCTTTTATCATTTGAAGATCAAACATTCTGTCCTCGATTTATATAAAATTAAATTAAAAGTGAGATATTGAAGTGTGAAAATTAAGGTTTTGTCGGTATTTATACAATTTATGAAACGTATATAATTGTTAAATTCAACCTGCATGCGTATAAAGTTGACAATATTAATCACACTGCTCTGCTCTGTAGCATTCTCAGCGTCGAAAGTCACTGTAATTAATTCTACACATCAACAGCTGCAATTGCACATATCCATTAATTCTTTAACTATTGATGACCTAAAACCAATTCATGTGCTTATTGGTTTGCCTAATGACAAACATCCTGAATTACAGATACAGATGTTGAATAAAAAAAGCCTTATTGGTATTTCAGATAAGATCAGTACTGCAGCAATACAATGGATTCAGATTCAAAAACTGCGCGGATTATGGGTTGGAACTTTACAAATTACTCCCGGAACCGATGGAATAAATAACGATCAATTTTTTAGTGAAATGTCTATTTCAATGAATTTTGCTAGTCAAACAACTACAAACATATCAAAATTGAATGATGATATTTTGTCTGCAAATGTGCTTAACTGGTCTGAAGCAAAATATTGGAAACAGACCATAAAAAACAAAATAGCAAAAATCAGAGCTTTTCCCACGGGACAATGGCTGAAATTTGAAGTCGAAAAGGATGGAGTATATCAATTAAACGGAACAGATCTAATTGATTTAATACCAACGCTTGATCAACATGACACGCGCAGTATTATTTTATATACGGGAAGCAATTTGGGGCGCTCTCAAGCCCAGGATCAAGAAACTCCTCCTCCATCTGAAAATTTAACTGAAATAGCATTTCAATATTCAGGTAACTCTGATGGTACATTTTCAGAAAATGATAAAATATTTTTCTATGGCAGAGGACCAAGTGGGTTTGATTTAGATGGAACAAATATTGCTTTTAATCAAAATTTATACTTTAATAAAAATTTCTATTGGTTACTAATTCCCGACGATAATACTCTGCGCGGAAAACGTATAACAGAATATCAAAGCACGGACATCCCAACTATAAACTTAGACTATGGCATCCAATACAAACACATTGAGAACGATTTTTTAAATCCATTTCGATCGGGCTTAGGTTGGGTGGAACAGTCGATTTCAACAAATAATAATATTGAAAAGACCTTTGATGTAAGTAATCCCGTAAATAACATTTCACCAATACTGACAACCGGATTACAAGGTGGTACAACCGACTATAAAGTACGTCCTTCACCATCAAATAGTATTGATATCAGACTGAATTCTACCCAAAATTCTATTATAACTAATATTTCATGGACGGGTTTAAATCAAAGATCAGTAATTGCTACTTTAGCTGACGGTATTTTAATTAACGGTTCAAATTCATTTTATTTTACCAATAATTCTAGTGATAATTATTCTCAGCCCTATTTTGATTATCTCACATTATCATATGGCCGACAATTAAATTTTACCGGAGAACCATTCGAATTTTATACTCCAATACATAGTAATCCAATAAATTTTACTTTATTTTCTTTAGCAACTCCAACAATCTGGAATATTTCTGATGTTTCAACACCTCTATCATTATCAGTTGAACAGTCAGTGAACTATTTTTCCTTTAATGTGTCACCAAAAACAAATTCATATGACAGACTAATCGTTTTTGATTCCGAAAATGTATTTACTGTAACAAATCTTGAGAACCTTGGTATGATAAATTTCAATAGTTTAAGAAACAAATCGACTCAAGCTGAACATATTATTATAGCTCCGAATGAATACATAAATGTTGCTAGTAAATTCATTTCACATCGTAAAAACTCCATTTTTGCACCACTGGAAACTATCTATAATGAATTTTCCAGCGGGAACCTCGATCCGATGGCGATACGCAATTTTATTGATTGGACACAAAATAATTGGCAATCACCAACGCCTGTATATGTGTTCATATTAGGCGACGCAGATTATGATTACAAGAATATCACCGCTAGTTCTAATAATATCGTACCAACTGTGGAAGTCGGTGTAATCGGTTCATACGCCACTGATGATCTTCTTGCTGCGATCAATGGAAGAATCCCTGAGGTGGCGATTGGTCGTTTTCCAGCTAGGAATGTCGCTGAAGCGGAAGATTACATCGATAAACTGATTGAGTTCGAAACCAATCCTGAATTTGGCTTATGGCGGCAACGCATTACGCTTGTTGCCGATGACGCGGCGCGACCGGAAGATACAGTATACGAATTAAATATCGGAAAAAGTCATACAATTAATTCCGAAATAATAGCTGATATCATTCCACCAACATTTGAAACCAATAAATTGTACATGTTAGAATTCCCAGAAGAAAGCGATGCAACATCGTTTGGAGTAGCCAAACCGGAAGCCACTTCTGCATTATTTGATATATTAGAAAAAGGCACTGCAATCGTCAATTATATTGGACATGGAAGTCCTCACCAATGGGCACAAGAACGGTTATTATTCCAAGACCGTGGTGACTTACAAGCAATCGAAACCGGAATGAAGCTCCCCTTATGGATTGCAGGAACCTGCTCTTGGGGACATTTTGATGCTATTGAATCAGAATCATTCTCAGAAGAGTTAATTCGTCAACCGATGAATGGCGCATGTGCAATAATTACGACCAGCAGACCAATTACTGTTACGAGTAATCAATACTATGAAGAACAACTGTTCAATAAAATATTTCCTGATCAGACTGTATCAGAATTACCGATTGGTGTGATTTTACAATCAGTTAAAACCGGAAATCAAGAAGGTGAATATTTTCATCTTTTCGGCGATCCGGCGATGCAATTGTCTTTACCTAAAAATGAGATCACTATCAAAAATGTTACTCCTGATACATTACAAACCTTAGCCGTATCAGAGTATGTTGCTGAACAGAATATTACCAATAATGGCGGTGAGGGATTTGTGATATTAAATGATGCTGAAAGAGCTGTTACCCGTGAATATAATTTTTTATCAAATACTGAATCCTTAACTTACCAATTACCCGGGCCAACACTTTTTAGAGGAAAATTCAGCTTTAATGATAGTCATATTTTGGGGAACTTACGCGTTCCGAAGGATGTCACATTTTCGGGTAAACCGGCATCCTTAAAACTTTATATTAATTCTAATGATTCTGAACCAATTGAAGCCCTTGGATCGAAGGATTCGCTATATATTATTAGCGGTGACCCAACTTCAGATAATTTTGGACCTATCATCAGCTTTGAAACAAGTGAGAAGCGAATCTTAAGATCAGGAGATCATATTCAAGAAAATGATCAGATATTCATTCGTATAACGGATCCATTAGGAATCAATTTAACCGGAGAAATTGGACATAATATCGTTTTAAACGATCTTTCCAATGCTGACGACAAAATTGTTACAGATGACTTTATCTATGATAATAACAGTATCACTACAGGTACAATTCCTATAGATTTAAATGAAAATTCAACTGAAGTGCACTTAGCGCTAAAAGCGTGGGACAGTGCCAATAATCCTGCTGAAAGCACGATAAAATTATATCAGTTGGCGGAAGCAAAATTAAAATTATTTAATGTAACTAATTTCCCTAACCCGTTTGCAAAATCTACGCAGTTTACGTTTGAATTAACTCAACCGGCTGATATTAGCATTGCAATATTCACATTAGGTGGTAGAAAAATCATGCAATTTGACCCGGAATATTTCTCCATTGGATTTCATGCAATTGACTGGGATGGCAAAGATGCCTTTGGCGACAAGTTGGCAAATGGAGTATATTTATATCGCTTAAAAGCAGTTGGAGATGAAGAAACTGCATCATTTATTGGACGATTAGCCAAATATGAATAATACATTACTGCAAAACTGCCCGCCAATAATTTTAGCATCGAATTCACCGCGCCGAAAGTCACTTTTGGAATTGATTGATCTACCTGTTAAAGTAATTGCGAGTTCAGTTCACGAAAATTTTAACATTAACTTGGAACCGATTGAATTTGCTAAACATTACGCCCACTTAAAAGCGCAGGATATCGCTGAGAAACACCCTAATTCCCTAGTAATAGGCGCCGATACAATTGTTGTTTTAGATAATGAAATCATCGGTAAACCGCTTGACGAGGATGACAGTAAGTCCATACTAAAGAAATTATCGGGCCGGACACATTCCGTGATCACTGGTGTTGCATTAGTATGGCGGAATAAAAATATATCGGTAAATTTTACCGAATCTACTAAAGTCACCTTTCATAGATTGACGGATTCTCAAATTCAGTACTATATCACTAATTACCAACCCTTTGATAAGGCGGGCAGTTACGGGATCCAGGATTGGTTTGCCGTGTGTGTAAAGAGAATTGATGGTTGTTTCTATAATGTGATGGGTTTCCCCCTTGCAAAGTTCTATCACAATTTAACCAAAATTATTGATGGCATTATAAAATGAAATTACTATTATTGAGTAATTCCACAATGGCAGGTGAACCATTCCTAGGGTGGCCTAAAAAATATCTGCAGGATTTTATCGGAATAACTGATCACCGCCTCCTTTTCATCCCCTATGCCGGCGTCAATGTCTATTGGGACGGCTATGCCAAGAAAGTGAGCGATTATTTCAACGAATTAGGACATACGGTGATATCAATATATAAGCAGTCTAATTTTAAGGAGGTCCTAGCTAATACTGATTTAATTATGGTGGGGGGCGGGAATACTTTTAACCTGGTTCATCATCTGCACAAAAATGGCTTAGTACCGCTGATTAGACAGGCAGTTCTTGATGGAAAACCATATATCGGTTGGAGTGCCGGTGCCAATGTTGCCTGTCCTACCCTTTGCACGACCAACGATATGCCGATCATACAACCGCTATCTTTCGAAACATTCAATTTGGTGCCTTTCCAGATCAATCCACATTATTTAGACTCCAATCCCATCGGTCACGGTGGAGAGACACGTGAAGACCGCATCAATGAATATTTAGAGATCAATCGCGATAAAATTGTGCTAGGATTACGCGAGGGAAGCGGATTATGGATCGAAGATAACCAGATCAAACTGTTCGGCGGAAAAAAAGCCCGGTATTTCCAGTATGGCAATGTTCCCAAGGAATTGGATGAGGGAAGTCCGATTCTGAATGCATTGATTTAAAATAAATATGCTAACTCAAATCTTATTGCTATTAATAGGTTTTTTGTTGCTGATAAAGGGGGCAGGTTGGTTAGTTGATGGTGCTTCCGCACTTGCTAAAAAATATCAAGTTTCCGATCTGACTATCGGGCTAACAGTCGTTGCTTTTGGAACGTCCGCTCCCGAGTTAGCAGTGAATGCGTTTGCTGCCTACTTTAATCAACCAGAAATAGTTTTCGGTAATGTTATTGGCAGCAATAATTTTAATTTATTTGTGGTTTTGGGCATAGTCGGATTAATTTTTCCCCTATCAGTTAAATTCAATACCGTTTGGCGCGAGATTCCTTTTTCATTCTTAGCTTTAGTAATATTATTCGTACTCGCCAACAATATTTATTTAAGCAGTGATACAATATTATCGCGGATGGATGGTATAATACTGCTTATGCTGTTCGGTGTATTTATCTATTATATGTTCAGACAATTAAAAAGGGATCGAATTAATATCTATGCCGAACAAGGTCAAATATCGACTTTACAGTTGAGTATTTATATTATCTTAGGACTGACCTTTCTTATCATGGGCGGAATTTTTGTGGTGAACAATGCCAGCAAATTAGCTGAGTCCTTTGGTGTTAGTGAAAAAATAATCGGACTAACCGTAGTTGCCGCAGGAACTTCCTTACCGGAATTAACGACATCGGTGGTGGCCGCAATCAAGAAGAACACTGATATAGCAGTCGGTAATATCATCGGTTCGAACATATTCAATATTTTACTAATCCTTTCCGTGAGTTCTTTTATTAGACCACTACCGTACAATCCTAAATTCAATCTGGACCTTTTATTGCTCATGGGAGGCACGTTCTTCCTGTATATAGCTATGTTCACTGGTGTTAGAAAAAAACTGGACAGATGGGAAGCCTTAATTCTATTGCTGGCCTTTACAGCTTATACATTCTTCTTAATTATGCAGGAAATCTGCTAATATTATGATGAATCATCTCATTGCTCCCTGTGGAATGAATTGTGGAATCTGTCTTGGTTTTTTAAGGGACAAAAATAAATGCCCGGGGTGTCGTAATATGGGTAAAAACAAACCGGGATATTGCAGAAAATGTATTATTAAAAATTGCGCGTTGTTAGCAAAAACAGATTCAAATTTCTGTTATGAATGTTCAAAATATCCCTGCACAAGGTTAAAACAACTTGATAAAAGATACCGTACAAATTATAATATGAGTATGATTGAAAATTTTGATAATATTCAAAAACTTGGATTGGATGAGTTTTTAATACTTGAACAAAAAAGATGGGCTTGTACTAAATGTGATGGGACAATTTGTGTGCATAGAGGATATTGTCTAAATTGTGGAAAATAATATAAAAAACCGCTGTCCACTCTGCAATAGTATGAGTACTGTTTTTTATAAATCCAAAAAACAGCTGTATCATCAATGTAATAATTGCTGCGGCATTTTTGTTGACAAAAAACTAATACCCGACCGGGAAACAGAAATACTACGTTACAAAAAACATCATAATGATATTGAAAATGAGGGCTATCAAAAGTTTGTTTCTCCAATTACTTCAGCTATCCTAAGAGACTTTAATCAAAAACATAAAGGACTCGATTTTGGTGCTGGCACTGGTCCTATAATCTCTAAGATATTAAAAGATAACGATTTTCAGATTATGCAATACGACCCATTTTTTCACAACCACCAACACTTGCTAGAAGAGAAATATGACTATATTGCTGCTTGCGAAGTGATTGAACATTTTCATGATCCAAAAAAGGAATTTAGTTTACTTAAGAAATTATTACTGCAAAATGGTAAACTCTATTGCATGACTAATATGTACAGCGAAAGCATTGATTTCCATAATTGGGATTATAAGAACGATTTAACTCACGTATTTATTTATCATAAGCAAACAATTCATTGGATAAAAGAAGAATTTGGGTTCTTAGATGTTACAATCAAGGATAGACTTATAACCTATTCTAATTAAATAAAAAGTATATAATAATAAGTGATTTAATCAAACTTAACCGACACTAATTTAGAAACGCCTTTCTTCTCCATCGTCACACCATACAAATAATTAGCCGCTTCCATAGTGAGTTTATTATGCGTTACAACAATAAATTGGGTATCTTTAGTAAAGCTTCTCAAAGCACGGGTAAATTTTCCTACGTTTGTATCATCTAACGGTGCGTCAATTTCGTCCAATATACAGTAGGGGCTGGGTTTGTATTGATAGATTGAAAAGAGCAGTGCTATTGCTGTCAACGATTTTTCCCCGGCCGATAACATACGTAAAGTTTGGTTGCGTTTTCCGGGTGGCTGCGCCCTAATGGCGATGTCAGCTTCGAGTGGATCGGGATCACCAATTAAGTCAAGCGTTCCCTGACCACCCTCAAAGAATACGGTGAATAGATGCTCGAAATTCGCTTTTATTTGATCGAATGTCTCACGGAATTGCGTGCGTGCCACACGATCTATTTTTTCGATTGATTCGCGTAAATTTACTTCAGATTCAACAAGATCATCGCGCTGTTTAGTTAAATGCTCTAAACGCCCCGTTTCCTCTTCGACTTCCACCTGCACTGCCATATTAACAGGACCGATGCTTTCGATACTTCTTTCTAATCTTGCAATATCACTAGCCAATTCTTCTTCCGTTTTATCAATAGTGTTTATGTGCGGAACAACTGCATTATAGCGCTCTGAAATGCGTTCAGTGATGGCATTTATCTTTTGCTGGTATTCCACGATAGCAATTTCGCAGCTCTTCAATTCTTCTAAAATTGATTCACGGTTTTTCTGTTCGGATTTAATTTTATTTTCAATTTCTTCTATGGAACGATAGGTATCGCGATAAGTCTGTTCTTTCAGGTCTAGCAACGATTTGCTTTTTTTCAAATCAACATTAATCGCGATCAATTCTTTTTCTTTTATATTTATTTCATCCGCTCGTTCTTTTGACTGTTCATTCAGTACTTTGATTTCATCAATAATTTTCAATTGCCTTTCTTCAATTTCGGTTATAGTATTCTCGGCCGTCTTTTTTTGAGATTTTAAATTATCACGATCGTTTTCGAGATTTAATAATTCAATTCTCAAATCCTGTATTGTTTGATGATATAAGTCACGTGTACTGCGCGACTTGAGTAATTTTTCATTAGCATTATCTAATTTACGCTGTATCGAAGTGAACTGTTTTTCACTTTGTTCTACATTTTTAAACAATGATTGTAAGGAAATTTGCAGGTCACTAATAGATTGACTTATTTCAGTCAATTCAGTTTTCGTGTCTAATATATTTTTCTTTTTACTATCAATCTCAAATTTAATTCGCTGATAATCAGAATTGAGTTTTTCAAATTTTTCTTTATTCGAATCAATTTGTTCAATGGTAAAAACTAAATTATTATCCAATTCAATTTTTTTTGTGTCTATTTCGGAAACTTCATTATTGTGCACTTTAATATATTTTTCTATTTTGTCAATTTCTGTTTTTAAGATTTCAATCTTTTCCAGTCTTCCGATAATGGTGCCTTTAAAGGATCCCGGTTTTTTAAAGATTAAATTATTAAATGAAGCTCCCTTTAGATCAATTAATGTCCAACCTGCTAAATTGTGGTCTAAGATGGCCTTACTTAAATCTTTAACTATCAATGTATCACCAAATAATAGTTCGGCTACTATAGTAAATTGACTTTTCGATTTTATGAGATCACTAGCCCGACCGATAATTTGGTCATTCTTAGGAACGGCTGGCAGTTCAATACTTCTATTTTTGACAGCTTCAAATGGAATTAAGGAAATTTTACCGGTTTGTTTACCTTGAATTTCCTTTAATATTCGCTTAACGGAGTTAAGGTCTTTACAAACAAGACAATGGGCAAATTCCCCTAAGCCGGCGTTTAGCGCAACTTCATATTTTTCATCAGTCGAAAAAATATCTGCGATCGTTCCAATTATCGATTCTGTTTCAATTTTATTGTCAATTACATACCTTAAACCGGTTGGTAAGTCGGCATGAGTTACCAGCAATTCCTCGTAAAATTGCAATTGATTAGCTAAAGATTCCAATTTCGCTACTTGCGATTGTTTCAGAGATTTAACCTGTACCAGGTTTTGATTCAATTTAATTAAATCTTCCTCGATACTAGCTTTTTCACCCGTCAAATCACGAGATTTAGCATTGGCTGATTTATATTTATCATCATATGCTTTTTCTTGGGTCCTGAGTTGTTCAACTAAATCTGTTTCAGATATAATTCTCTTGCCTAGCCTATCCTTAAGTGCTATACGTTCTTTTATTGATGATTCCGTACTAATTGTAAGCGATTTATTTTCGGAGATTTTTTTCTGCAATTCCCATCTTTCAGATTGAATTTCATCGACTACCTTTTGCTCAAGTTTATATGTATTTTCTATATTGTCAAACTTTTCTTGTTCAAATTTAAATTTTGTGAGCTGCTCATCAATTTTGGGGATTATAGATTCCAAATCTCTAATTTTTTCAGTAATATTAATTCTATATTTTTCTATCCGCGCTTTATTTGATTCAGTTTCACTTTTTAATCGTTCAACTGCAGCAGCAGCCGATCGAATTTGTTCTTGCCAAATTAAGATTTTTTGATTTGCCGCTACTCTTTCATCTTCCCGTTTTTCTAAATCACTCCGCATTAAATTTATTTCACCAACTTGCTCATCATATAAAGCACGAAGTGTAGAAAGTTCAGCTTCGCTAAAATCTTGATTGGATATTTTTGTATCCCGAAGATGAGAGAACTCTTTAATTTTTTTCCTTAATGGTTCGCTGGCGGTTAAATATTTATTAATTTGAAGTGTACTTAGGTCTAGCGCGTTGGATTTTAGACTTTCAGCCAAGGTCGCATGTCGCTTAAACCGTTTTAATTGAAGATTTAATCCTTTTACTTTGGCATCAACTTCATTGATTATGTCATTAATCCTTTCCAAATCAAATTTTGTAGCGTCAAATTTTTTAATAGACAGACGTCTTTGCGTTTTATACTTGTTGATGCCGGCGGCCTCTTCAAAAAGAAATTTTCGATTGTAATCGGTTTCGGAAAGTATCTGCTCGATCATCTTTAACTCAATAACAGAATATGAGTCTGCCCCCATCCCGGTATCAACAAAAAGATTATTAATATCTTTTAAACGACAGGCTGTCCGATTGATAAAGTAGTCGCTTTCTCCGTTACGATAAAGGCGGCGACCGATTTCGACATCAGTATATTCGATTGGTAATTTACCCTTATCATTTTTAACAGTTAAGTACACCTCACACATACTAAGTGGTTTGATGCCCTTAGCACCATTAAATATAACATCCTCCATCCTGCTACTACGTAAGGTTGCCTGTTTCTGTTCGCCCAATACCCATCTAATCGCATCAACAATATTGGTCTTCCCACAGCCGTTGGGTCCAATAACAGCAGTAATGCCATCGCCAAACTCGAGCGTTGTTTTATTATTGAAGGTTTTAAAACCGTTAATTACAAGTTGAGATATATGCATTTAGTCTGTTTTCAATTTGAATCAAGACTTGAAGTTTACGTAAATATTAGCGATTATCTAAGCTTGATATTTGACTTAGCCAGGTGGCCATCTCATCTGTCTGCCACCCAATAAATGTAAATGTATATGGTAGACTGCTTGTCCACCATTTTGGTTGCAATTGAATACTGTTCTATAGCCGTCTTCGGCTATATTAAATTCGAATGCCAGGGTTTGAGCGGTCAATAATATATCCCCGATCAATTCTTTATGACTGTCATTAAGATCATTCGTCGTTGGGATATGTTCTTTTGGTATGATTAGAATATGAACCGGTGCTTGTGCATCTATATCCTTAAAAGCTAATAATTTGTCATTTTCAAATACAATTTCAGCCGGTATTTCTTTTTTTACTATTCGACAAAACAGACATTCTAGCATTATTAGATCCTTTTAAACTGTTAAATATAAAAAATTAACCTGTAAAAATTTACGTTCATACAACATTAGCAACAATTTCTAATACTAGATTGTAATATCTTAAATATTACTTTTTTCATACCGACCAGCTTAATAAGATAATGCATTATTTTATAAAAATAATGCATTATCTTATCACTATCGCTATTATTTGTATTTTATTGTCAATATATTCTTGTTTTATACTCATTTTTGTTATTATTATTCGCCAAGCTAATCACAAATGTATTAGTAGAAACGATTACTGAGGAAAATTATGAAACTAAAATTGATTGTTGCCATCGCCTTATCAACACTTTTGATAACAGCGTGCACGGATTTCACAAATCCATTATCGAGTGAAGAAGACTTTTATTCAGGAACCAGCTCGAACGGTTCAGGAACCAGCTCGAACGGTTCAGGAACTAGCTCAAACGGTTCAGGAACTAGCTCAAACGGTTCAGGAACTAGCTCGAACGGTTCAGGAACTAGCTCAAACGGATAAGTTGTAAAATGTTTATCAATAATAATTATAAAAATTTGAAACCTAATAGGAGTAATACTATGACTTCAGGCACAAGCGATCGTTGGTAGATCATTAAACAAAAATTATACCATGTTTATTAATAATAATTATAAAAATTCAAAACCTAACAGGAGTAATACTATGACATCAGGAACAAGTGATCGCTGGTAGATCATAAAAAAACAAAAATTGAGATAATGTAGTATCGTTTAACCTCACTCACCAAAACGATGCTTCCTCAGCTTATCTCGTAAACAAAATCGGGCTACAACCTTTTGCCTCCCCATACTAACCAAAAGATAGCCCGATTTTATATCTAAAAATAGACGGGGTTATATTATAAATTAAATCGTATATACGGCAATAACTCAATATCTCGTCTGGTTGATCTGCTGAAAATGGCAATTCCTACCTCAAAATCATAGCGATAAAAAAGAATATTTTTTGACGAAAGTTCAATCCCGATTGAATTGATTGTTTTACTATTGGATCTACTAATATTTTCATCCCAACCAATGCCATAGTCAACAAATGGTCGCAGGTTAATATATTCAATAAATATTGGGATTAATGGAGTCTGCCACTCCAGAAACGTCAATGGCTTATAATAAGAAGCAATAAATCTAAACTGGCCATTATTATTATTATTCGAGGAGTATCCTATTGGAATAAAATCATTCTGATAGTCATAGTCTCCACTTCTAAATAAAAAACCAAGATACAACTCTATATTATCAATATTAAATGACGGTAAAAATATATCCAATTCTGATGAAAAGCGTTTACTATTATAATCACTATTAAGTGATGCATTGGACAATTCATATTTTGTATTGAAAAATAATGCATGATATGGTCTAGTATATCTAAATACTTTACTTGCTCTAATAAAAGAAAGTTCTGACTTTACTCCTCGGTAAGTTATTTTATCAGGGTAGATATTTCCCTTTGAATTTTTTACTTGATTTTGAATATACTTCAGAGATAATAAAGTAGAAGTATTATAGACATTATTTTCAATTGTTAGTGGTGTTATGACGCCATACTCGTACCCATTTTCTCGCCACCATCCAACTTCTTGATTTCTTTTTATTTTCTTAGGTAAACTAAATGTCCTAAAGCTTAACTTAGTCCAATATTTCGAAAAGATATATGTCATATCAACTGTTGGGGAAATTTTATTAAGCGATAAACCAAATCTACCATACCAACTGTGTCTGTGTAATGCATCCTCAGATCTAATATATGCTGCAATACCCTTGCCATTTTCTTCGTTATAAAAATATGGTAACCAGCCCTGCGGTTTAATAATCTGAGTTAAGGGTGAATAGTGATTGATTGAATAGGATTTTGGATTCGCTTTTTCAATTTCATCAAATATTACTTCTCCCCTAGCGTATAGTAAATTATTTTCTTGTGTTATGTTATTATTCGGTACCCAAGCAGTGCTATCCAATTTTTGAGTAGCAATTCTAAATCCATTATCTGTATAAATTGAAAACGCTAGTTCATTATTCGAGGGTGATATATCTGGTGCATAGGCGCCTAATTTAACGTTGGTAACCATCCATCGGTCACCAGTTACAACATTGGCCGCCCAAATATTAAAAATACCTGATTGATCCGAAGAAAAGAATATAAATTTTTCGTCTTGGGACCAACAAGGTTGATTGTCTTGATTCAAATTAGGAGTAAATAAATATCTCCATTTATTCGATTTCAAATTATAGACTGCAACATTTACAACACCGTTTGAGTCTTGCAGGGCAAAGGCAACTTGCTTTCCTGATGGCGACCAGCGTGGATTTAATAATGCTAAATTTTCAAGTCTTACATATTTTAATATATCTCCATTTTTATTATCTATGAAAGCTAATCGATTATTTGGTAGTTTTGTTTGCACAGCAACTAATTTTGATTTATCACGTGAAATATCAATACTATAGAGGCGTCTGGCAACAGTAATACGTTTACTTTGCTTGGTATCAATATCGTATTCATACAATTCTGAATATTTTGAAGCCGAATATTTTAGATCCGTATTTATTTCTGAAGTATAAATTTTACCATCACCCATAGCAAAGCAATTATCTATTTTAGATATCCTACGATTGAGCAATACTTTTATATCACCGTCGCGATTTACTTGCAATAGTTGTGGGGTATTACTTATCCCCTTTTGATAATATACTATATTATTTTCATCGACCCATCTTGGAGAATAATGCCCTTCGAGTATATCTGGATCATACCATATTTTCGAATCTGAATCATTTAGGATGGGATTTCGTTGAATTTTAAAGTCTTTGATTACTTCCTCGTAAACGGATATTATATCTTGATCGGTAACCGATTTGATAGCATTATTAAAACCAAAAATCGGTAATGAAGAATACCGATTTAATATCCTTCCCCACGTATATTTACCGAATTGTCGATTAATTTTGTCAGTTGTATAATAACCTGAGATATATGCCATTTGTAACGCTGGCAACCTATTTCTGCTAAAATAACTAGTATTGTCAAATTTCCAATGATTTTCATTATAAATCGGTTCCGCCATCTGCATCCATAAATGTGGATTCCTTCCTCTTCCCCCCTTGCCGAATCTTGTTTCATTAAGTGTGGCATATCCCTCAGTGAACCAAGTGGGTGTTATCAATTGCCAAAATGAGTTATAACCTCCCAAAAATGGCCTTGTTAGGGATGAAAGGCCTTTATGTTTCCTTAATTGAATAATGTGCGTAAACTCATGTAGAATCAAACCTTTTAGCCAGTGTATGTTTTTACCAGTTATATTGGATTGTGGGGGCATGACCATTAATTCCATTCTCCATGGAAATATACTAGAAAATCCTTCATACGTATCGTTTTCTGTATGAACCACCACATGGGTTCGCCCTGGATGAAAATCTAGTGATTGACTTACAATAGGATAAACATCTTCACAAATATCAGTTATTTTAATTCCAAACTCGATATGCTCTTTCGGAATATGAACACTAAAATGATCAGATTTGATCGTAATCCATTTAAGTCTTGAATCATGATACATATTTTGACCAATGCATACTGATATCAAAATTAAAAATATGAAAAATATTTTTTTATAGCTCGTGTTTACCATTCCTTCTACTCAATTATAATAAATATGCTG
>JBHPEE010000014.1:0-30246 GCA_042577295.1 Fidelibacterota bacterium
CGGAATTAAAAGTCCAAATAATATCAATAGTACCAATTTTAACGAATCAACTTGTAAAAAGAACTTTAAAGCACTCATTAATTCCCCATTTCGGGTCTCAACAGATATATTAAATAAAACCACCAAATCCCAAGCTATTCTAATTCCAATAAATAATAATAAAACTTTAAATAATGGATTTATAAAATCGTTTAAAGCAATTTTACGGATTGACCTATGCAATGATGATACCATTAGAAGCATTACAATACTTACTGTCCCTGCAGAGAGTATTCCCGTAAAAATACCGGGCCAAAGTGGTGTTATCTCTACAATCTCATTAATTGAGCGATAAAACACTATTAAGCCAAACAAAACTGAAGTACTAAACAGATTCCATTGGGGAATTGGTGATTTCCAATAATATAGGACTACAACAAATATTACTACTAAATAGACAATCCCGGATAATTGCAGGGGATAATTAACACGGTAAATCCACATTAAAAAAACAGCAGTGGTTCCAAACAGTAAATGTAATATGTAATTTAACTGAAGAAAACTTCTTGCTCCTGCACTATCTTTAAATAATTTAGATATTGTTGTAAAAATGGCGGGGTAAAACATCGCAAATCCGATTAATATCAAAATTAGCGATGTAATAAAAGTACTCATTATTGATTAATAACTATTATTCGGTAATCCCTTATTTTAAATTTTCGATTACTTTTTCTGCTATCGCATTATATATTTCGCTTATCGGTGATTTAGGATTCGACAAAACAATCGGTTCGCCGGAATCTGTTGAATCAACAATTTCTCCTGATATTGGAATTACTCCCAACAAAGGAACGCCCAATCGTTTACTTTCGGCTTCACCACCACCGCGCTTGAATATATCATATCTGATGGAAAATTTACCATCTTTATCAGTTTCAACAGTTTCTTTTCCTGTGATATCAATTTTAACCTGAGCGGGTTTCCCGTCGCTTGTAAAAGTGTTACCTTCAATAACTAATCCCGACATATTCTCTACGACACCTAAAACAGTTCCGTCAACTTTTCTGAACATGTCAGCACCTTTGCGAACATCGGCTAAGGCGATGTCTTGCGGAGTAGTGACGATTAATGCACCACTAATATCTAACTGCTGTGTTAAGGTTAATTGAACATCTCCGGTTCCGGGAGGAAGATCACAAATTAAATAATCTAATTCACCCCATTCTACATCACTGAAGAACTGCTCAGTCATTTTAGCAACCATCGGACCGCGCCAAATAACCGGAGCATCGTTACCGCTGATAAATCCAAAACTCATGATCTTCATTCCGTATTGTTCCAAAGGAATTAATTTCCGATCCGAAGTAACGTGCGGCATATCATGAATACCCAAAATAATCGGTAAGGATGGACCATAAATATCGAGATCAAGCAAGCCGACCTTGTTACCTTTTTGCTTTAATGCAGCAGCTAAATTTGCCGCTACCGTAGATTTCCCTACACCGCCCTTGCCACTAGCGACTGCGATGATGTGTTTTATATCACCATTCAGTTTTACGCGCTGCTGAACTGGGGCTTGTGACGGTTGTTTCACTGTTTGTTGTTTTGCATCCGGTATTGCGTCTTCCTTTTTTGAATCAATCTTTATTTCATCAAATTGTGAAACCGACTCTAAATTGTGCCGAATCTTGTCAATTATTTCTTTTTTTACATCTTCATTTTGAGTAGGAATTTTAATTTCTAATGATATGTTCTTATCAACAATTTCAATTTTGTCTATGATTCCAAAAGAAATAATATCGCGACTAAATCCCGGATACTTAATTGTTTTTAATAGTTCTAATACTTCTGATTTATTCATAATATTATATTTTATATGTAGAAAAACGGTTGTTTAATAACAACCGTTTTTCCATTATTTATGTAGTTACAGATTATCCGTCGTAATCACGGCCAAAAAAGTCGTAATTGATTTTGATATACTTTTCCCACGCGGCCGGTACTTCACTTTCTTCAAAAATTGCTTCGACCGGACATTCCGGTTCGCAAGCACCACAATCAATGCATTCTTCGGGATCGATGTAAAGCTGTTTACCGGTTGCGTCAAAACCATCTTCTTTGGCTTCGGCGCCGGCGCCGGTTTTATCATCGGGACCGTGAATACAATCAACGGGACAAACTTCTACGCAAGCTGTGTCACAAGTACCTACGCAAGGGTCAGCAATAATATATGCCATTCTAATCTCCTGTAATAAATCTTGTTAATAATCATAAACTACAAAATATATTTAGTAGTTCCATTCTGAAATTACACTTTTATATATAAATTATGGAAATCCTTTAATGTAATTTCTTGTGGATTATTATAATAAAATGCAACAGCATCGAAATATCGGTTTACTTTGGTTGGCTCAAATTATTTCTGCCGCAGGCGATGCAATTTATCAAATCGCGTTGTTCTGGTTAGTTCTTGATATCACTGGTTCATCAACCACAACCGGATTAATCGCAATGGCGGCTTTCTTGCCGGCAATGCTATTCGGATTGTATGCCGGAGTTATCGCCGATAAATACAACCGCAAACTGATTATAATATTCTCGAATCTTAGTCAAGCTCTTACTGTGATTATAATACCAATAATTTTGTATTTCGGTTATGAAAATATTTTTCTAATCGGAATCTTGGCTTTTGTTAGGGCAAGTTTTAGCACATTCTTCCCACCTGCGCTAAATGCTTTAGTTCCAATGATTACATCAAAAGACCGTTTAGTTAGAGTTAACTCTATTTTAGCGACATCAGGACAATTGGCATATCTAATTGGGCCGTTAGCAGCGGGAGTAATTTTAAGCGTTGTTTCTATTCAGTATTTATTTGTAATCGACAGTGCTTCGTTCCTTTTTGCAATTTTAGTTCTACTTTTTATAATGCTGCCTGCAAAACCTAAAGTAGCCGATAAACATTTCAGTTCAATTAAAGAAATTTTCAGCGGAATTCAATATGCAAAGAGAAATAAACCTCTTGGCTTGCTTTTTATATTAACTATCATCAATAATTTTTTCATAATGGGTCCGGCTTTTGTAGGTATGTTAATTCTAGTAAAAAATGCTCTCGGTGGAACGGCCAGCCAATATGCCTATGTTGAAGCTGGTTTGGCATTCGGAATGTTAATCGGATCAGTTTTAGTTTACCGTATTGGGAGTCGTATAAATATCGGAAAATTATTATTAATCGGAATGATTCTTGACGGGGTCACTTATTCAATTATGTATTTCGCCGGATCGGTAAACTATGTTTTAATTTTCATTATAATACATGCTCTTGGTATTCCGATGATCACCATTTCACGCACGGCAATCATACAAAAACACTCGCCCAATAAATATCATGGACGTTTATTTTCATTAGTACACCTATCAGTCATTGGCGTTACTGCTTTATCGGCAGCTGTGGTTGGAATTGCTGCCAATTATATTAATATTAAAATTATATTCTTATTTATTGGAATTGGGGCTGCACTTTGTGGTGTGGTTGGGTTTATGAATAAGAGATTGCGGGATATTTTATGATAAAATAGTCAGACGTATTTTACTCCTTATAAGACTACTACTCTATTCATTCCCACCATTCGCCTACAAAATAAATCTTTTTGTCATCGTAAGAATATATTCCATGTGAGCAAAGAAATTCAGCAGGCCAATCCGCAGGTGTAATATTTGATAGATTCGAGCCATCGGGGTTCATGGTGTACATATCGTATATTCCCCCTCCGCCCTTGGCAGCTACCATAAAGAGAAGCCGGTCACCGGCATGTGACCATTCAGCCATAAACTGTTGCCAACCAGTGTTTGTTATTGGGGTTTCACTGGTTCCATTAATATTTATTGTGTAAAAGTTATAGTTTCCACTGGTGGACTGATCATCTATCATCCTGTCGAAACAGATTACTGTGCCGGAAGGATTCAAGCGGGGATCATAATCTCCCAAGGGAAGATTGGCATTGCCCTGCTGTCCGGCAAATTCATAATTGGTTACTTGTCTAGCATTGGTGCCATTGTCATCCATAATCCAAACCTGGCCCTCTCTTGTGAATACAATCTGCGAGTTCGTCCAAGAGCAATCTGCGTCGTGATATCCTGAATCATATAGCTCCAACAGGTTTGTACCGTTAGCATCCATCACAAAGATATCTAATGTATTATTCGGATAATCCTGCCAAGAGAGAAACAGTATCATGGTGCCATCGGGAGACCAAGACGGATATGCGTCCAACCATGTGTTGTTAGTAATACGCTGATATCCAGAACCGTCGGAGTTAATAAGGCAAATCTCACTATCATGAAAAGTGTTGTCTCCAAAGTCTTCTTGAAAGACAAGTTTTGTTTCCTTCTGATTTTCGTGAACCCTATGTAGTAAATTATCTGAACTGTATATTAATTCAACATCACTTGTCGCGATTTCCATAGAATAAATGCCATACCGTTTATCATGTTCCGGTATCGTGTTGGAAGTATTTGAATTGTCTAATGCACAACCACATAGAATGAAAACAGTAGTATACAGAATTGTAAGTTTATTACCGGTTTTGAAACCTTGACTTACCATTTATCTGCCTATCATTTATATTTTACCAAAATTAGAACTTCATAAATTTAATCTTAATTTTAACAACATAATAATTATACTAATTTTAATAAATTCTAGTGTGACTATTAGAAATAATCCCCTTTATTTAGTACTAGATCAAGGAACCTCATCATCTAAAGTGTTTTTATTTGATGCAGGACAGAATATTGTTTTTTCCGACAGAGAAAGACATTTATTAACACATCCATATGAAAATCACGTAGAAAGCAACCCGATAGACATCCTTAACGCTTGCACTAAGCGAATTTCATCAGCAATTAGTTATGCTAAGGGTAAAAATAGCAATATTGTTAGTATGGGAATGGCGGTTCAGCGCTCAACCTTTTTATTTTGGGATAAGCAAAATTTAAAACATTATACTCAAGCCATAAGCTGGCAAGATAGTCGTGCTCAAAAAGAATCAAGTGCATTTTCTAAACATGCCGATAAAATTCAAGATATTACCGGCGTTCCGCTTAGCGCACATTTTGGTGCGCCAAAATATATCCATCTCACTGAATACGATAGCACATTAAAACAAAAAACCGAAAATGGAAAACTATGGTTTGGTCCATTGAGCGCCTATCTAACACATTCATTTACCGGAACTCCTGCCTTAGATGAATCAATCGCAGGACGCTCACTGTTAATGAACCTTGATAAAATTGCTTGGGATCACGAATTATGTTCCCTTTTCAGTGTCCCGATGGATTGTCTGCCACCGCTGAAACCAACCGTTCACAATTTTGGTTTAGTAGAGATTGATGATATTCAAATTCCACTGAATTGTGTAATCGGCGACCAACAAGCTGCCTTAATCGGGCAGGGTGGGAGCACACCCGGAACACTTGCAATGAACTTTGGTACATCTGGATCGGTTCAATATAATTCCGGTTCAGATCCAAACAAGGTGTCTGGATTATTGAGTAATGTCCTATTCTCCACCCATTCCAGGCACAATTATTTACTTGAAGGCACAATCAGTGCAAGCAGTTCACTTTTTTGTTGGCTTGAAGATGAATTAAATATACAACACGAAAAAATGCGCTGGGATAAGCGTTGTGAAAAAACTACCACAAAAGGTATTTTAATTCCCGGATTTACAGGAATTGCCGCACCATATTGGATTGATGGGTTTAAAACTGTTTATCATAATTTAAAGTGCGCCTCAGATGACGAGATTATTAGGGCAGGAATGGAAAATATTGGGTTTTTAGTACATGATATTTTTAATGCAATCGCAGATAAAGCTAAACTAAAACCTAATTTAATCACCGTAAGCGGTGGAGGAGCAAGATCTCCGTTACTGCAATTTATTGCTGATTTACTTCAATTAAAAATAGGACATACAGCGTTAAAAGATAGAACAGCTTTGGGCGTCTATAAACTTTTACGACTTTCAGATTCTAATTATGTTGAAGATGAGTCCGTTGAATGTGATAAAATTTTCACTCCGCAAATGGACATCTCAATACGTGAAGAAAAGTTAAAGAATTGGCGAATCGCGCTTGATAAAATTTTGTAATTGAGGAGACAGAGCATGCCCTGTCTCTACTTATTATAATGTCATTACCGGCCGAATCGGGAATCTATTTGTAAATTATGGATATCTTCTATGCTGGCATGACAACCTTTTTGTCATTATATTGAACAATTCAACAAAGAATAAATAATATTTACATCAAATTTTTTATCGCTGGATCGTTCAGGTTTTCTACAATGAAACCCGCACCAGCCCTTACAATATCGTCATACCACTCGTTTCTACGGCATACAATTATTGATTTACATCCATTTATTTTTGCAGCAATAGCGTCTTCCGGAGTGTCGCCTACTAATACAATTTCATCAAATTCAAATGTTTTACCTAATACTTCCTGCGCACGGTTCCGCGCAACAATAGGTAAATCGGAACGTGTTTCACCGTCATCTCCATATGCACCAAATGAAAAATGCTTCATTAAATCAAATCGTCCTAGTTTAATTTGTGCACCACGTTTTACGTTTCCCGTAAGTAGTGCTAAGGGCAACCCATTCTCTTTAACTTCATAAACGAGATCTAAAGCATCTTCATATATGAATGGTTCTTTTGATTCAAAATATGTATTTTTAAATAGTGTCAAATAGTCATTAATAATTTTATTTATTACTTCAATTGTGTCACCATTTATTTCGCATTTTTCCAATGCATTTTTTACTATCAATCTGTCAGTCATTCCTGCAACATCTTTGATCTGTAAGTTCGGCGGAATCCCGGTAAAATTTTCGATTGCCTGATTGATCGCTTTACGGGCCGATGGGCCGGGCGACAGAAGCGTACCGTCAATATCAAATAAGAAAAGTTGGTTTTTCATTATTGGATATCTTGGGCGACTATCAAATCATCATCACAAAGTACGGAAATCATATTTCTAATATCATCTCTTAATTTTTCAACAGACATTTTTTGATAATATTCTTTCTTTACCGGTTTCCCAATTCTTACCGTAACCATCCCAGGATATATTCGCCAATCATTACGTTTCTTAGAATTGAATGCCCCAATTAATCCAATAGGAATAATAGTAATTCCAGTATTTACAGAAAGATGAAAGGGACCTTTTTTAAATTCTCCCATCTTTCCGGTAAAAGTTCTAGTGCCTTCCGGAGCAAGCAAAAAGGATGTCCCTTTTTTTATTTCATCTTCAGCTAATGACAGGCTATGTATTGCTTTTGTTAATTCTGTTCGTATTATAGGAATAGCACCCAATCGTTTGATAACCCTACCCCAAATTGGCCATGAAAATTGATAATCAGCACCGACAGCTGAAACATATTCTTTTATAGTGCCTGCTATAAAAAATTGATCTAATAAAGATTGATGATTAAATAAATATAAATGTGGTCCATTCTTTGAATCGGGGATTTCCCCTTCAATTTTGATTATTTGTCCTGCACCCAATAATATAAAACGGCAAAGGAATCTTGCCAGACCATGTAATCGTTTAGGCGATATAATTAACGATGTAAATAAATATGTTCCGGCAGAAACAATAAAAGCAATTAAAGCAAGTGGCCAAATAACAATCGCAATTATGGAACTGCGAATATTTTTAAGAAAACTTATCACAAACAACTTTGAGAACTAACTGACCTTAGCTCCATTAGGAATATTTTTCTGTGGTTCAAGCAAGATTACGGCTTGATCTTTATTGTCAGCCCCTAGCACTAACACTTCTGAAGTTACCTCTGCAATTTTCTTAGGTAGTAGATTAACAATAGCTACAATTTGTTTACCAATTAAATCGGTTGTTTGATACAAGTCTGTTATTTGAGCACTAGATTTTTTAATGCCCAATTCCCCCAAGTCAATTTCAAGTAAATAGGCAGGGTTTTTTGCCTTATCAAATAATTCTGCTTTAAGGATAGTTCCAATCCTTAGGTCAAGTTTACCAAAATCCTTAATGGTTATCATAATTAGTCTAATATCACCTTGTCTTTATATTCAGGAACAAAAGTGTCCCATCCTATTTTTTCCTGTAGATATTTGCTGAAATGCATTGCGGCGGACTCTTCACCATGCGTAATAAAAACTCTTCGTGGAGCTTTTTTGATATTTGTAACCCAATCGAATAATTCATTTTTTCCGGCATGAGCAGAAAAACCTTCTATTCTTTTCACTTTCATTTTCATCGGAAATATTTTTCCGAATAATCGCAATTCCTTAGCACCATCTAAAATGATTCTGCCTAAAGTACCCATTGCTTGATAACCAACAAAAAGTAAAGTGCTCGCCGGATTGTTTATATTATTTACGATGTGATGTTTAATTCTGCCACCGGTACACATTCCTGAGCCTGCAATAACAATTGAAGTCCCACGAATGTTATTAACTGCTTTAGATTCCTGAACAGTATTTACATACTTTAAATTGCCAAATGAGAATGGTGAATGATTGTCATTTAACAAATCTCTCATCTCTTCATCAAATAGCTCGGGATGATTTTGAAAAACTTTTGTGACCTTGTTTGCCATTGGACTATCAACAAATACTAATAGCGGTTGAATTCTTTTTTCTATTAGTAATAAATTTAATTCGTATAACAGTTCTTGGGAACGTTCAATGGCAAAGCTTGGGATTATTATATTGCCACCAGCTTGATGTGTCTCGTTAATAACATCTTCTAAATTATCATCGATATCATCAATTTCCTGATGATGTCGATTACCATATGTAGATTCCATAATTACATAATCTGCTTCATCAAAAAGCGTTGGGTCATTTAAGATAACCTTATTAGGTCGTCCAATGTCGCCAGAAAATAAAATACTTCTTTTTTCATCACCTTCATTTACAATAATCTTAATCATTGCAGAGCCCAAAATATGACCCGCATCATAAAAAGTTGCGTTAATATTGTTGGTGATATTTGTTTCTTTATTATATTGTACTCCACGAAACAATCGCACCGTATCTTTGGCGTCGTCTACCGTATAAAGAGGAATTAGCGGATATGGTCCAACTCTGCCTTCCCGTTTGTGGCGTTTTTTCTTGTACTGGGCATCTTCAGCCTGCAATTTAGCCGAATCCATTAATACTATTTCTGCAATTTCGGCTGTGGCAGAAGTACAAAAAATATCACCTATAAAACCATCTTTAACTAATTTTGGTAAAAATCCGCAATGATCAACATGGGCATGGGTTAATAAAACAGTGTCAATAGTTGATGGATCAACAGGAAATGGTTCCCAGTTTCTATCACGATAATCTCTTTCTTGATACATCCCACAGTCGATGAGAGTTCTTGTATTGTTTGCTTCCAGTAAATAACGTGATCCGGTAACATTTTTTGCTGCACCAAAGAAAGATAATTTAATATTCATTAATATTTCCTTATTGTATGTATTACAATTATTAGAAATAAAAGACCTGATAGATTAAAATATGTGCTGATAAATTAGATATTTGAATGCAATGAAACAACTTTGATAAATATTACTTATTTTGATAAAGAATATAGCAACCGGCAATGATCAGAATAAATTTTATAAAGTTCATTCCTTTCCTTTTTACTCATTATTGCTTGACCGATTACATAGTAATGATCCATTTCATAAGGACCAAAAGTATACCATTGCCCGGGAAGCAGAGTTTCATCAGAAAAATATTTTATAATTTTATCAGGTCCGTTTAAACCAGTAGAGGGTCCCCACATTGAACTAGTATTGACTACCCCATCATTCTCAAACCAAGTAGAATCAGTTTTTGTGCCATCAGCGAAGCTGGTTATTTCTTGACCGATCTTCTTGACATTATCACGTAATGAAATAAATATTTTCCCTGAGGGAACGTAAAAACCATTTTGTTTATCTTTTCGCGAACAAGTTGTAGCATATGAAAAATAATAAATGTTAGGATTGGCTCTTATAACTGTATTTAGTTCTCTAGCCCCTTCAATGCTTAAGTCCCAGGTACTAATATTTTTTGAATCCCAAGCCGCATGTTTTTCCATGCGATCATAATATTCTTGCCAGCTTTCACCTTCCTTTTGTTTTAAATCCCATTGCTCAAGATCAAAATCGTAAAAATCAGAACCAATCACCGCAGCTAACCCAATAAAGTTTTGAAAAAATGGCAGTGTTTTTAATCTAACATCAAAATAAGTTGTGCCGTTATGTGGCGATGAAATTGTTGTGATAGATTTTATGTAACCTGAATGTGATTGTCCTAATAATGCACTTTTTTCGTATTGAGTCTTCAAAGAATCTACAAAAAAAGAATTCTCAAGCAGATAGTCTAACATGCGTACTGTTTGTCCGCCCATACTATGCCCAAGTAAATGTATTGGGTGTTCGGGAGCCCACTCCGGATACATTCCAACATATATTTTACCGACAGGTTTTTGAATTACACCAAATTTATCAGAATGATTTTTACCATAATCTACCTGACCGCCCTTCAGCTGATAATATATCTCTATAGCCCGTTCCCAATTGGAAGAAACCGGACCAATTGAGACAGTAATAACATTGAATCCTTGTTCTTCAAGATATTCTTCAATACCCCAAAAACCTCCCCAATATTTATATCCAACCATTTCTTCCGGACCCCAACCAACAAAACCGTGAACAAGCACTATTGGATATTTATTTTGTGCAAATAATGATGAGATAATTAAAATTAGTATAGGAACACATTTCTTAATTAGTTTCATATCGACGTAAATTTAAAAAGAAATAAGTATAATTATTTATCCAATTACAATGACTAAAAAAATAATCGCATTTGGGGCAAGTAGCAGTAAATATTCCATTAATCAAAAGTTGGCTAATTTCGCAGCAAATGCAATTTCTAATGCAAATGTAAAATTATTGGATTTGAATGATTTCGAAATGCCAATTTTTAGCATTGATCGTGAACTGGAATCAGGGATTCCTGAACTAGCTTATGAATTCAAAAAACAGGTCAAAAATGTTGATGGAATTGTAATATCTTTTGCTGAGCATAATGGCGCATATTCTGCTGCCTTTAAAAATATTTTCGATTGGATTTCGAGAATTGAAAATGATGTATGGCTTAACAAGCCCATGTTTCTTTTAGCTACTTCACCTGGAAAAAATGGAGGAAAATCTGTTCTTGATATTGCAGTAACCAAATTTAGAAGAATGAATGCAAATACAATAGTCAGTTTTTCTCTACCCTCATTCAGTAATAATTTTTCCGAAAAAGACGGTATAACCGACAAAACTTTATTACATATGTTTAATAAACAATTAGCTTTATTTGAATTAACACTGTGATTATTAAGAATAAAATGAAAAACTACAAATCATGGCAAAGCGTATTAGAACATTTAAAGTCCGGTAATACTAATTTCGTTAATGATGTATTAAATAACGATTCTCAAGATTCATCCAGAAGGAAAGAAGTCGTTGATGGTCAAAAACCATTTGCAATTATGCTCACCTGTTCAGATAGTCGTGTTGTTCCGGAATTAATATTTGATACAGGAATTGGTGAACTTTTTGTAATTCGTGTTGCCGGGAATGTTGCCAATCCTTCATCAATTGCAAGTATTGAATATGCAGTTGCTCATATAGACGTCAAATTGATTGTCGTTTTAGGTCATCAAAACTGCGGGGCGGTAACACTGGCGTTGGCGGGTGGAGACGAAGGAAAGAACATTGATCATTTATTGAATTATATTCAACCGGCAATTTCTATATCAGATAGCAAAAAAGTTGATGACGTTTCACTTATACATGCAAAGCTGACAGCAGATAAAATAATTAAAGCGTCCAGTATTATCGCTAAAGCGATTGAAGGCAACGCGCTAAAAATCATCTCCGCTTATTATAATCTTGAATCAGGTCAAGTAGATTTCTTTGAATAATTACGATGTTATTGTCGTCGGAGCGGGTGTAGCCGGATTAATTGCAGCCGGACGGGCAGCAGAGTTGGGTGCAAACGTTCTGGTTATAGAAAAAATGCACCGTCCCGGTATAAAATTATTAATCACCGGCAAAGGTCGCTGCAACATCACAAATTCAGATGATATAGAAGAGTTTATGAAGAATATCCATCCAAATGGACGATTTTTAAAACATGCATTTTATAATTTTTTCTCCAAGGATATCATCGATCTACTAAATAATTATGGTTTGGAAACTATCGTAGAAAGAGGTGGCAGGGTTTTTCCTGCCAGTAATAAATCTTCTGATGTTCTAAATGCCTTATTATCAAATGCAACAAAATATGGTGCCGAGTTCCGTTATAATTGTAAAGTAAATAATCTTCTAAATAATCAAGATGGTGTTTTTGGTGTAGAAATACTTGAAAATGACCAAAAAAAGCAAATAACTGCCAAGAAAGTAATTATATGTACCGGCGGTAAATCTTATCCGGCAACCGGCTCAACTGGGGATGGATATATTCTAGCAAAATCTGTTGGGCATACTATTGAACCGCTGTTCCCTGCTTTAGTGCCGATTGTCACCAAGGGTAATCTTACCAGTCAATTACAAGGACTTGCTCTAAAAAATGTTAACGCTACCGTATTAGTGAGTGACAAAAAACAGACCGAAGCATTTGGTGAAATGCTTTTTACACATTTTGGGCTATCGGGACCAATTATATTAACATTAAGCAGATTTATTGTTAAGGAACTTGTCAATAATAATAAAATCGAGCTTTCAATTGATTTAAAACCCGCCCTGGACAATTCAAAGCTTGATAAACGATTACTACGCGATTTAAATGATTACGGTAAAAAACAGATTGATAATATTGTTAAACTTTGGCTTCCTGCCAAATTAATACCGGTATTTATAAAAGCTTGCGGCCTTGATGCCGCTAAAAAGGGACATCAAATTACAGGGATTGAAAGAAGCAAAATTAAGTCTCTAATGAAAGATTTAAGATTTGAAGTAACCGGGCATCAACCTTTCAAAGAAGCAATTATTACGGCCGGTGGAATTACTATTAAAGAAATTGAACCAAAAACTATGCAATCAAAATTGGCAAAAAATCTATACTTTGCCGGTGAGGTTATAGATGTAGATGCTAATACCGGTGGATACAATCTACAAATTGCCTATTCTACCGGATGGTTGGCGGGAGAATCTGCTTCTAAATCAATTAATTAGATTATTTTCTACAAACTGTTTCTATCAACTTAGCGCAAACTAAATACGGATCCATATTGGCTGCCGGCCGGCGGTCTTCCAAATATCCTTTACCCTCCTTGGCTGTCAGCATCGGAATTCTTACTGAAGCGCTTCTGTCACTTACGCCATACCTAAATTCATCAATTTTGCATGTTTCATGCAACCCGGTCATTCGCTCTTCATTATGCGCACCATAAACAGCCATATGTTCCGTATGTTTTTTACGCAATTTTTTACAAGCTTCTTCAATTACCTTAATTCCACCATCTGCACGCATCTCTTTTGTGCTAAAATTAGCGTGCGCCCCGGCACCGTTCCAATCTCCCGAGACAGGTTTTGGATGTAAAGTAGCACTCACTTTAAAGTCTTCGCCAATGCGATATAATAACCAACGTGCCAACCATGTTTGATCTGCCGTCTCTAAAGCGTCGAGTGGACCAATTTGGAATTCCCATTGGGCAGGCATTACTTCGGCGTTGATGCCGGAAATTTCTAAACCAGCTTGAATGCAGGCATCCAGATGAGCTTCAACAATTGGCCTGCCAAAAACTTCATCGGCGCCTACGCCACAATAATAACCACCCTGAGGTGCGGGGAAACCATTGTCGGGCCACCCAAGAGGTTTGAATCCTTGGAATAATGTATATTCTTGCTCAATACCAAACCACGTTTCTTGTTCTTTATGTTTTTTAGCAATTTCTCTTAATTTTGCTCGAGTGTTAGTTTTGTGAACTGTGCCATTAGCGTTTAACACTTCACATAAAACAATTACATTATCACCGCCTCTAATTGGGTCAGGGATAAACTTAACTGGTTTAAGCATGCAATCACTATTATGTCCGGTTGCCTGCATTGTGCTGGAACCATCAAATCCCCACATTGGTAATTCATTAATAATATTTACTTTCCTGCTAAGTATTTTTGTTTTTGAACGTAATTTTTCAGTGGGCTTGTGTCCATCCATCCAAATATATTCTGCTTTTACTTTTTTCATAATAATTCCTTAATGAGTCAATTCGTCTAAATCAATATCTGTAGTTTCTTTGAACGTTGACAATACCAACATTGTATGCGTTCTAATCACACCGGGCCAAGCTTGTATATCGCTTAATAATTTTTCGAGTTTGGTGGAATTTTTCACTCGTATCTTTAAAAGATGACTACCTTCGCCTGTTACTGAGTGACATTCCAAAACAGAGTTATTTTTCAATGCCTCCTTGATAATATCTTTGTAATGATCCGAAGATGCGCTGTCAACAGCTATAAATGCACACAGATCAAAGCCCATTTCTTTAGAATTTAATTTAGTATTAAATCCTTCAATAAGTTTAGACTCGACTAATTTCTTTACCCTTTCAGCGGCAGCAGGTACAGACAAACCTACTTCTGAAGCAATTTCACTAGCGCTTATGCGTGCATTTTTTTGAAGTAAATTCAGTATTTCAAGATTAATTCTATCTAACACAACATATGAATATATTAAGATAATATTAGTTATTACAAGAATTATTTAATATTATATTATATAATGCTTAATAATATTAATTGATGGTGTGTTTATAATTTAATATTGAATCCAGTACCATATATCCATCCACCAACTCCATAAGAATATCCGCCAAGCTCTATTGAATATTTACTATGCCTATAGGCAATTCCAATTCCACTACTGCCAAGTATGCTCTTGGCTAAATTGGTTTCAGTCCTTTGGGTCACGTTATTAGAATTAACACCAACAGAGAATTGCAAATTATATGGTAGCTCAAAAATTCCGCCAATCCGCAAATATGGGGTTTTAGCATGAGCATTAAATCTAATATCGGCGTTTAAATCTAGTGGTAAATGTGCAAGTCCTTTATTTGCACTTATAATAATATTGGTGGGCAATTTTTCCTTATGCGCAGTATAACGGGCAATGAAGAAACCAAAATTTGACAAACTTATTCCAACTTGTATATCGTATTTAGAATAATTATATATTGCGCCCGTGGAAAAAACTAAAGCTGTGGCATTATAAGACGCTAAACTACTAAGAAGTATTCCACAGGAAGCACCCCAATTAATATTTTTATTATTTCTTGCCCAAGTAGTGCTTAGCCATGTTTCACCTGCAGAGTATGTTCCGTCCTCGACTCCGTCCTCATTTGTTGAAATAAAATTACCATAGTTTAAATGCCTCAATCCTATTCCAATGTTGGAGTTGTTTAGCTTTTTAACAAAAATCACACTTTGGGTGTTTATACCAGCCGGATATTTGATTATATTAAATTGGATTTGTTTGGGCAGTGTGGCAAAACCGGCCGGATTAATTCTATCACTATCCGAGCTCGGCACAGCTCCCGCGCCACCGGCAGTTGCAAGAGTACCAATATGATACCAACCATCTAATCCATAGAGTGTGGTTTGCGAAAAACCCCAACTAAAAATTATTAATAGAAATACTGATGTTTTAATCATAGCAATGATACTGGATCAATGTCGATGTTAACTTTTACACCGTTTCCAATCTTTTTGTCTAAAAAATTATTCCTTAGATATTGATGCAATTTACTGCCATTTGGATCAAGTTCCTTTGATGACTTAAACACGATCTGCATTCTGTACTTACCTCGCAAGCGTTCCCTATAACACCAAGCTGGTCCTAGAATTTCCATACCTTGGAATTTCTTCTGAAAACTATTTCTTATTGAATTGGCAGTTTTTTCAACGGTGCTTTTTTTAATTCCAGTAAATTCAACTTTAGCAAGCCAATTAAAAGGCGGATAGTTCAGTTCTTTTCGTTCTCCAATCATAATATTATAATATTTCTTTAAATCCAATCTTGCAGCATATCGGATGACTGGATTATCTGCATTATATGTCTGAATAACTACTTCTCCCTGAATTTTTCTTCTCCCGGATCGCCCTGCGGCTTGATAAATCAATTGAAATGATCTTTCCCCTGAGCGAAAATCCGGCAGAAACAAACCAGTGTCAGCATTAATCACACCAACTAAAGTAACATTGTCAAAATCAAGTCCCTTAGCAATCATTTGTGTTCCTAATAATATGTCAATTTTACCATCTTTAAATTTTTTTAGAGTTGTAGTAAGCGTTTGACCTGATCTTGTTGTATCCATATCCAAGCGCGCAACCATCGCCCCTGGAAATGTCTCACGAATAATATCTTCTACCTTTTGTGTTCCGGTTCCCGATAGCGCCAGATTGCTGCTATTACAATGATTGCATTGCTGTGGTATTATAGTTTGCACGTATCCGCAAAAATGGCATTGTAAATTTTCGCCCACACGATGATAGGTGAGAGGTATGCTGCAAGTTGGACAAATAATCATTTCTCCACAATCTCGGCAACGATAAATAGGAGCGTAGCCCCGACGATTTTGCAATAATATTACTTGTTCCTTCTTTTTTAGTCGCTTCTCTATTTTTTGCTGCAAGGAACTTGAAAATATTTGCCCAATTTTGCCTGTTTCTTCTGGTTCTTTTATCATATCAACTACCGTTACAGATGGATAAGCTGCATTATTAAATCTTTCCGGCAAGTAACAATAATCTAGTTTTCCCATTACTTGATTATAATAACTCTCAAGACTTGGTGTAGCACTAACCAATAGAACCGCTGCTTTTTGAAGTTTGCCACGCACCAAGGCAACATCACGTGCATTATATCGTGGATCGGGTGCCTCTTGTTTATATGACGTTTCCTGTTCTTCGTCTACAACAATCAAACCTAAATTTTGTACTGGAGTAAATATCGCGCTTCGGGCGCCTACAATTACTTTATAATTACCGTTACAAATATTTGTCCACGTGAAGGCTCTTGCCGCACCTGTTAATTTTGAATGCCATAAGCCTACTTCATCTCCAAAAACTGCTCGAAAACGCCCCGCTATCTGTGGCGTTAATGCAATTTCCGGTAATAATATGATAATTGACTTACCCTTTTCTAATATTTCCTGTGCAATTTTAATGTATACTTCTGTTTTGCCACTACCGGTAACACCGTGCAATAACATACCGGTATATTTTTTTTCTTTTATATATTTTCCGATTTTGCTTACTGCAGCAATTTGTGTTTCTGAGAAATATATTTCTTTATGAATAGGATCAAACTCAAAATTATTTGCAATAGGGGTGGTCTCTTCCTTGAACAATTTGGCCAGCCCTTTTTTTTCTAAACTTTTACAAACTGTTAATGGGCTTGCGACCAATTCATTGAATATAGTAATCGGGACTGGTTCTTTATGCTCACTTAACTTACTCAGAACAGTTGCTTGCGCTGGTGCGCTATTTGCTAAATTGTCTTGATTGAAATTTTTCTTTTCAGCCTGCACCATCCAGTGTTCTTGTGGCTTATATTTTACAGACAGATTCACGGGAATTACCGTCGCTGCTTTGCCAAGCGGCGTCATATAATATTTACTTATCCACTGAATTAATTTCCAAAGAGATTCATCAATAATCGGTGTTTCATCAATCACTTCAGAAATATTTTTTATTTTACCGGCAAAAGTAGTTTCTTTTGCCAATCCTACTATTATCCCCGGTAAAATCCGTTTTCCAATTGGGGCGCGAACGCGTACTCCAACGCCTGCTATTTCGGCAAATTGTTTAGGAATTTTATAAGTAAAAACCTGGTATTGTGATATAGGAAAAGCAACGTCAACAAACATGATACCTAAAAATAGATTATTGATACCGCTTGTAGCAATACAATTATTAATTAATTAGAACAGTGGTTAGTCAAGTATTATATGAGCACCGAGATAAAAAGTACCCTGCAATTAATTATAAATAATAAAAATCCCCCTCAAACGCAATACATTTTCCGAGGGATTTATTAGTGAGTTGGGTTAAATTTTATGATTTAATTATGTATAACTTTATTCTCGGTTGTAAATCATCTGATATTTTGATTGGTATATTATACACACCCAATGCTTTTATTGGTTCTTCAAGTAAAATGATATGTCTGTCAATGTCTAAATCTTTTTCCAACAAGGCTTTGTGTATATCCTGTGTTGTTACTGAGCCAAATAGTTTTTCTTCCTCACCTACTTGCATCTCAATTGTTAATTCCACTTTTGCGAGAGACTCTGCGATTTTCAGATTGGCTATATTAGCACGTTCTTCGCGCGCTTTAGCGACATTTTTCTTCTCTTCAGCTACTGCCAAATTACGTTTTGACGACCTTAATGCCAGTCCCCTCGGTGTTAAAAAATTCCTGGCATAGCCAGGTTTGACATTTACAATATCACCAGCTTCTCCCAAACCTTCGACATCTTTTAATAATATTACATCCATTTTGAAATCCTATTTTTTAAAGGGTTTATTAGGCACTAGCCATCAGCGCTAATGTTTGTAAAAGGCATTAAGGCAATATTGCGAGATTGTTTAATTGCCCGCACTAACTGTCGATGCATCTTGGCACTTGAGCCCGTTACCCTACGCGGAATGATTTTCCCTTGATCTGTTACAAATCTTCTCAGCAATTTTACATCTTTATAATCAACAAACGTGATACCATTTTCTTTAAAGTAACAATACTTTTTCTTAGTTGCAAATGTCATTATTTATCTTCCTCTTTCTTTTCCTCTTTGTTTTTCTTCTCGTCTACAGATTTTTCTACATCGTTATCATCAATATTATCTATATCTTCTGTTTTTTCTGCGACTTCTATCTCTTCAACTTTTTCTACTTTTTCCACAACTTCAGTCTTCTCTAAAACTTCAATAATTTCAGAATCATCCTGATCAATGTTGGAATCGTCCTTTGGTACATCCGCTTCTTTTCCATCCAATAAATCGGCATTGTCAATTACGGCTTCAATGTTTTCTACTTTAGGAGGTTCCTCGTCTAATCTTACGAGTTGATGTCTAATTATTGATTTGTTTAGTATCAAAGAACGCTCAAATTCTATTAGAAAATCAAACTGTTCCGAACTGAATTGCAATAATATATATGTCCCATATTTGTTGTTTTTTATAGGGTATGCTAATCGCTTTTTTCCCCACAAATTGTGATTGATGATTGAAACCTTGAATTTGCTAACTTCATTTCCAATCTCATCAATAATAGCATTTATTCTATCATCTTCTAGATTTGGATTAATAATATATAATAATTCGTAATATCTCATTTATTCTCCTTCGTCAAAAATCGTTATACCATAGCTATCAATGGTGCAATTACTAATGACACTACTGACATTAATTTTATTAATATATTTAAAGATGGCCCTGATGTATCTTTAAATGGGTCTCCAACTGTATCGCCAACAACTGCAGCTTTATGTGCATCCGAACCTTTGAAATATTTTTTCCCGTTAATTTCAACGCCTTCTTCAAACAATTTTTTTGCATTATCCCAAGCTCCACCTGCATTAGATTGAAATATTGCCATTAATACGCCCGACACTGTAACACCTGCCAATAGTCCACCCAAAGTTTCTGCACCAAAAATAAAGCCAACTAAAACCGGTGTTAATATTGCTAACAATCCCGGTAACGCCATTTGTCGTATAGCTGCCGTAGTGGAAATTTCCACACATGCATTGTGATCAGCCTTGGGTAGCGCATTATGAAAAACTCCTTTTTCCTCTTCAGTTGCTTTTTCCATGTCCGAATCATATTTTTTCATGATTTTCAATGCTGCGGCTAACTCTGGAATTTCTTTAAATTGTCGACGCACTTCTTCGATCATAGCCATCGCAGCCCGACCAACGGCACCTATCAACAATGATGAAAAAAGAAATGGTAACATGGCGCCAACAAATAAACCCGCCATTACACTGGCGTTTGTAACATCGATATTGACTATAGCGGCGGTTTCTTCCCATCCGGCTGCAATTCGCGTAATATAAATTGATGCTCTAAATGCTGCAAAAAGCGCTAACGCGGTTAAAGCCGCAGAACCGATTGCAAACCCTTTTCCTATTGCAGCCGTTGTGTTACCAACTGCATCTAATTTATCAGTGCGACTACGTACTTCTTTAGGCAATTCTGCCATTTCGGCGATACCACCTGCATTATCAGAAATGGGTCCATACGCATCTATTGCTAATTGAATTCCGGTATTGGCAAGCATTCCTAAAGCAGCCATTGCTATTCCATATAATCCGGCGAAAGAGTACGATAACATAATCGCAACTGCGATAATCAAAACCGGAATCGCGGTTGATTGCATTCCAACGCCTAATCCAGCAATGATATTTGTTGCAGCGCCCGTTACAGATTGATTACTGATTGACTTTACCGGCTTTCCTTCGATTCCAGTATAATATTCAGTTATAGATCCAATTCCAATACCCGCAGCTAAGCCAACCAATGATGCAAAAAATACACCCAAGCTTGTATACCCAATACCACTTAGAACAAAATTGTTCGGTAAAACAGCATTGATTATCAAATACATTACTATCACCATTATTGCTGAGGAACCGAAATGACCGCGATTTAGCCCTTTTTGAGGATTTCCACCTTCTTTTACGGTTACCATAAATGTTCCAATAATTGAAACTAGTACTCCGGCACCTGCCAATAATAGCGGAAGTAAAACAAAATTTAATTCAAATTTGCCTGTCACCAATATACTTGCACCCAAAATCATAGAACCGATAATTGATCCAACATATGATTCAAATAAATCAGCTCCCATTCCGGCTACATCACCAACATTGTCACCAACATTATCGGCAATTGTGGCGGGATTTAATGGATGATCCTCAGGAATTCCAGCCTCCACTTTACCAACCAAATCTGCACCCACGTCAGCAGCTTTAGTATAAATTCCTCCACTTACACGCGCAAACAGCGCTATAGAAGATGCGCCTAAAGAAAATCCTGAAATAACATTTAAAACAGTAATTATATTATCAAAATGTGATTGATAAAAAAGAAACAAACTTCCAAGCCCGATTACACCTAAACCCACAACACTTAATCCCATTACTGAACCACCAACAAATGCAACTTCTAATCCGTTTGTTAAACTAGTTCTTGCCGCATGGGTTGTACGATTATTGGCTTTTGTTGCGACTTTCATACCAATAAATCCTGCCAATCCAGATGCTAATGCACCAACCACAAAAGACAATGATATTAAAACGCTGGAATCAGACTTGCCATAATTCGCAAAGCCTAATAAAATAGCCACTGCCAACACGAATATCGACAATATTTTGTACTCAGCTTTTAAAAATGACATCGCGCCCTCGGCAATACTACCGCCAATCATCTTCATAGTATCGGTGCCTTCATCCTGTTTAATAATCCACTTGGCCTTCCAAAGACTATATAGTAAAGCTATCACACCTGAAAGAATTACCAAATAAATCATATTCACGTTATCCATTAATTACCTCTTCGGTCTTATCAATTCGATTAAATTCACTCATTGTTCTGTTCAATCCATTATTAAGAATGCTAAAAATTGCGTCCGCTGTTTTTAGTACCATTTCTTCAGCCAATTGCTGATCTTGCTTGCGAAAAGGTTTTAAGACATATTTTTCAGCTGGCCTTGTATGATCATCGGCTTTTATGCCGAAACGAATGCGTGGAAATTTGTTTTCATTCAACTGATATATAACTGATTCCATTCCGCGATGACAACCATCGCCGCCGCTTGGACGAATACGTAATGTTCCTAAACTTAAATCAACATCATCAATAATTAGATATAAATCCTCTAGGTCAATATTCCAGTTATCTAATACTTGCCGAACAGCAAGCCCACTTCGGTTCATGCCAGTTGTGGGCTTTGCCAAAACAATATTTTTATTGCGATCTTCAGCATATACATAATCGCCTTTTCCGGGCTTGAATGCAATATTCATACGTTTTGCAAGTTCATTAACCACCCAGAAACCGGCATTATGTTTAGTTGATGAATATTCATCACCAATATTTCCGAGACCAATAAACACAACCATTATTTATCTTTAGTTTCCTCTTTCCCTTCAGATTCTTTTATTTCGTCAGCAGCAACTGGTTCTTGTCCTTCAACTTTTTCGTCACCCTCTTCAGCTTCAGCTTCTGCTTCAGCCATTTCTTCATCTGTCGGTATTTCAGGTTCAAGCGATTCTTCTCTATGAGCAATAACAGCCAATACATCCATATCTGCAGCTGTCATTATTTCAATATTATCACCTACACTAAGCTCACTAACGTTCATTACGTGGTTCAGTTCGAAGTCTGAAACGTCTACTACTATATGATCGGGAACATCTGCAGGTAAACAACTAATTTCTAAAGTAGATAGATTTTGTGTCATGATTCCGCCCTCTTTAACGCCAATAGCGGTTCCTTCTAAAACAATTGGAACAAAAATGGTCATTTTTACATCGCGGCGAACACGCATTAAATCAATGTGAATTATTTCATCACTTACCGGATGATACTGTACTTCTTTAATCATCACATATTGAGTGCCATCATTAATGTCCACCTGAAAAATATGGTGTCCGGACTGCATCACCTTTCTAAATACTTTTTTGTCTACTGTAAAATTTATATTGTCTTCACCGGCATAATAAAAATTGACAGGAATTTTACCATCCTTGCGCATTGCTTTTGCCGCTTTTGAACCGGGTTGTTCGCGTTTTACGATTTCCAGTTTTGCGTATTGTGCCATTTCTATAACTCCTTACGTTAAAATTTAAATAATTCACTAACGGATTTACCGTTATGAATCCTACTTATCGCATCAGCGAAAATATCCCCTACCGTAACTATGGTAGTATTTGGTAATAATTTTTCTTTGGGGATTACAACCGTATCGGTAAATATGAACCTGCTAATCGGTGATTTTTTCAAATTCTTTATAGCATCGCCCGATAGCAATGCATGTGTTCCCACCAGACTTACCGAAAGAGCGCCATTTTCCATCGCTTTATTAGCAGCATTTATTGCAGTTCCGGCCGTATCTACAATGTCATCTATTATTAATACATGATGGTTTTTAAGTTCCCCAATTAAGTGTACCGCTTTTGAGCGATTATGTCCAATACGCCTTTTCTCAATTAGTGCAAAATCCATACCTAAACGTTTGGCATATGCCTGACTCATTGCGGCTGATCCTACATCTGGAGATAACACTACCGTATTTTTTGGATCTAAACCAAATGCCTTAATCTCTTCCATTAGAACCAATCTACTATATAATGCATCAAATGGGACTTTTGCAAAACCCTGAATCTGAGTTGAGTGTAAATCCATAGAAATAATTCTATCAACCCCCATTATTGAAATGATATCAATCATTACGCGGGAGGAAATAGGAACGCGCGGTTTGTCTTTTCTGTCTTGCCTACTGTACCCAAAATACGGAATCACAACCGTTACGCGTTCGGCGGATGCTCTAACAGCCGCATCGATCATTAACGATAGCTCAATAATATTTTCCGCAGGACTATTTGTCGACTGAATGAGATAAACATCGCGACCGCGAATATTTTCTTCATACTTAATCCATATTTCACCATCAGCAAATGTCTTTATAGACATTTTACCCAATGGTTTCCCAAGGCTATCAGCTATTTTTTTTGCCAGTCCCGGATTACTTCGACCGGCAAATATTTTTAATTTACTGTTTTTCATAATTATGCTGGGGAGTAGGGATTCGAACCCCAATCGCCAGGACCAAAACCTGGTGTCCTACCCTTGGACGACTCCCCAAATTATTTTTTGGTATTATAATAACAACACTAAATATTGGTTGGTCTGGTAAGGAAGGTTTGATACTGTTTTTGGAAATGAGACTCAGCTTGTTTTGCTTTAGCTTCCTCGTCAAATAAACCAAACACAGTCGAGCCACTTCCCGACAAACTGGCATAACTTGCACCGGTCTGTAATAGACCTTTCTTAATTTCACCAATTTTTGGATATGTTGGAATTACAATCCGTTCAAAATCATTATCAAATATCGTATTAGAGAGATTATTGCTCTCTAAAAAGTGCGCAAAGTTAGGTCTGTCTGTGTCATCCTTCAAGTGTTTTTTCAATGCTTTATAGGCCCACGCCGTACTAATAAATATATCAGGTACGATTAATAAATAATAACCATCAACAGGCTTACTGATTTTTGAAAGAACATCACCGACACCATTTCCTATTTGAGTTCCACCTAAGATAAAAAAGGGAACATCTGCTCCTATTTTAGCCGCTATTTCACATAACTCACTATTATCAAGCGGCAAATCATACAATTCTCTCAATCCCTTTAGCACGGTAGCTGCATCACTAGATCCGCCACCCAATCCAGCGCCTGATGGAATATATTTTTTCAGCGTAACTGAAATACCGTCAATTTCAGAAAATTGTTTTTTTACAATTAAGTAGGCCTGAACGCAGGTATTGCTTTCATCGATTGGGATTTTTGAATCGTTTATTTGAATACTCCATGTTCTTGGTTGTTTCTCAATCAATATTTGATCGTGTAACTCAAGTTCTTGGAATACTGTATGTATATTGTGAAATCCATCATTACGCTGATCTCTAATGTGCAAACCAATATTAACTTTAGCATAAGCTTTAAGATTAATGGAATTCATGTTATTATTTAGAAATAGTGGCGATAGCCTGGGCAGCCCAACCATCACCTGCACCAACTGCACCCAGTTGGTCAATTGTTGTTGCTTTTACCGATATGCTATCTATCGGAATTTCGATTGTTTTAGCTAAATTTTCTCGTATTTTTAAAATATAAGTCTTTAGTTTTGGTTTTTGTATGATAACAACGCTATCAATGTTATTAATTGTATATCCTCTTGATGTTATTCTTTTAATAGATTCCGACAGCAAATCTAGACTATTTGCGTCTTTCCATTTATCATCACTACTTGGAAAATAATCGCCAAGATCGCCCAGGCAAGCTGCTCCCAATACGGCATCAATAACGGCATGTGAAAGAGCATCTCCATCGGAATGCCCGACAGAGCCTTTTTCATTTGGAATTGTAATACCGGCAATAATTAATTTTCTATTTTCAGCTAATTGATGTGCATCATAACCAATTCCAGTTCTAATCATTATTAATCTCCAATAATAATTCTGCAAGTTTCCAATCATTTGGTGTTGTAATCTTAAAATTTTCGCCGCTGCCTTCAACAACAACTACTGTGTAATTCAATGATTCCAATAGTGTTGCTTCATCGGTAGCTTGGATTTCATTATCTTTTGCAAAAAGCAATGCTTTCTTTAATTGACTTCGATGAAAGGCTTGCGGTGTCTGGGCTAACCAAATCGTTTCTCTTGGTATTGTTCTTTTAATGCGATTGTTGTTTGTATTGACTTCTTTTACAGTGTCGTGCGAAGGTATCGCGACAACTACACCATCATTGTTTTCACAAGCATTAATTGTTTTTTGAATTAAGTCAATTGAAACAAAGGGTCTTGCTGCATCATGCACGCATATAATATCACAGTTATCTGAAAGTCCATTTATTCCTGCAAGAACAGAATCTTGGCGTAATCTTCCACCTACAACTACTTTTATCCAAGGAATTAGCTTAGATACTTCAGTTGAAATTGAGTTTCGCAAGTCCTTTGGAACTACTAAAGTAATTTCATCAATTAAATTACAATCGATAAATTTTTGTAAAGAATATAAATACAGAGGCTTTTTCCCCAATTTCTTAAACTGCTTCCTTTCTCCGAATCTTAGCCCAGAACCTGCAGCAACAATAATGGCGCCAATTTTATATTCTTTGCCCATCCCTAAAGAATTAACATCGCATCACCGTAACTCAAAAAGCGATAGTCGTTTTTCTTTGCTTCCTGATATGCCTTTAAAATTAAATCGCGACCGGCAAAAGCACTCACCATCATTAATAATGTACTCTGTGGTTGGTGAAAATTGGTAATCAGCGCATCAACCATCTTGAAATTATAAGGAGGATAAATAAACTTATCCGTCCATCCGCGCTTTGGACTAACTTGGAATCCTGAAACTGCAACAGTTTCAATGGCGCGTACTGTTGATGTACCTACCGCTATTACCTTCCTACGTTTTTTGCGTGCAGTATTTATTGCCAATGCTGCCTCCGGAGATACTTCAAAATATTCTGAATCCATTTGATGACGGTTTAAATCTTCAACCTGCACTGGACGAAAGGTGCCTAATCCAATATGTAAAGTGAGTTTCTCCATTTTAACACCTTTTCGCTCAACCTTATCCAACAATCCCGGAGTAAAATGCAAGCCTGCTGTAGGAGCGGCCACCGCACCTCTTCTGTCGGCATAAACGGTTTGATATCGGATTTTATCGCTTTTCTCTGATTCGCGTTTTATATAAGGAGGTAGCGGTGAAATACCGATGCGTTCTATTATCGAATATAAGTCATCGCCTTCGTGTTCAAATCTTACAACGCGTCCGCCGGAAACCGTGTTATCAATTACATCGCAAAATACATTTGGTGCCAATTCCAACTTATTGCCGATGCGAACTTTACGCGCCGGACGAACCATAACCTCCCATAAGTCTTCATTTAATTCGCGTAACAGAAACACTTCAACTTTTGCATCTGTTCGATCTTTAGTTGCAAATAAACGTGCCGGGAACACTTTTGTATTATTCAATAACAATAAATCATTTTTCCGCATATAATCCGTTACTTCATTGAATTTTTTGTGTTCTATTTCTCCTGTGTCACGATGGAGTACCAATAATTTAGACTGGTCGCGTCGCGTCGCGGGATATTCTGCGATAAATTTACTTGGCAACGAATAGCTAAAATCTGCCAATTTATATTTTTTCTTCTTTTCAATCATTAAACAATCCTCGTTGTGATATTTTTTGTTTTTTTCCTAACAATTTAAATGCTTTTTCCTGAGCAATTCGCCCCCTGGATGTACGTTGAAGAAATCCTTCTTTTATCAGAAATGGTTCGTATACATCTTCGATAGTTGTCGAATCCTCACCAATGGCAACCGCCAAAGAGCCTATTCCCACTGGTCCTCCATCAAATTTTTCAATTAGAGTGGCTAATATGCGCCTATCCATATCATCCAATCCCGTTTCATCAATTCCAAGTGTTGTAAGTGATTTTTTAGCTATATCCTTATTTATCTTACCACTTGCTTTAACCTCTGCATAATCTCTAGTCCGGCGCAATATTCGATTCGCAATTCGCGGTGTCCCCCGCGAGCGACGCGCTATTTCCCAAGTACCATCATTGTCAATTTCTATCTCTAAAATCCCTGCTGAGCGTTGCACAATGTGAAACAAATCCTCATCACTATAATAATCTACTCTTAATACAACGCCAAAACGATCGCGTAAAGGTGATGTTAAATTTCCCAAACGCGTTGTTGCGCCAACAAGAGTAAATGGTTCTATATTTAATTGCACGCTACGGGCACCCGGACCTTTATCAATCATAATGTCGATGCGAAAATCTTCCATTGCTGAATACAGATATTCTTCAACAACGCTATTCAATCGATGTATTTCATCGATAAAGAACACATCGCGATGTTCTAAGTTGGTTAACATTCCTGCTAGATCTCCCGCGCGATCTAAAACGGGTCCAGATGATGGACGGATGTTCACGTTTAATTCTTTGGCAACAATGTTAGCTAAAGTAGTTTTCCCGAGTCCCGGCGGTCCAAATAATAATACATGATCAAGCGCTCCCTCTCTTTTATTGGCAGCTTCGATATATACCATTAAGCTCTCAACCAATTCTCTTTGGCCGATAAAATCATCAAAATGTGATGGTCTTAGCGTTTTTTCAACAATTAAATCTTCATCATTAGGTATAGGATCGGTCATATGTAGTTCGTTAATCATGCAAAATAAGTAAAATATGTATGTATTGAGGGCGTGAAAATACTACTTGGTTTCAAGGTTTTCCAAATATTGAGTGTAAAAACACTGTTTTATCCTCAATTTGATGAGGAAGTTATGTTATAATAGGTTTTAAATGGATATATTTAAATTTGCAGCTACAATTAAAATAATGACTATTGCAAAAAACATAGCATAACTAATCTTATCTTTAATTGCAAAAACAATTGGATCGTCTGTCATTCTGCCATTATGTGCTACATACCACATGCGCATTAACCAATATAATAAAATTGGGATTGTGATCCAAATAAGTTTAGGCTGCTTATATAGCGCAATTACCTGATCACCATTAATATATAATGCCAGAATTAATAATGAAACAAACCCGCTAGCAATACCTGTCTTTTGCACTATTCCTAAATTAACAACACCATAACCTCGCCCCAATAATTCTTCTTGATTATTATTTTTTATGAGCAGTAAATCTGTATAGCGCTTCATAAACGCCAAGCTTAAAAAGAAAAACCACGAAAAACCCAACAGCCAGGATGAAACTTCAATTTCGGCTGACAGACCTCCTGCATAAACTCGCAACGTATATAATGATCCCAACACAAGAACATCAATGACTAACTTTTCCTTTAAATACAATGTATAGCTGGTGGTTATCGTTAGATAGATGATTAATGCGACTGTGAAGGTCTTTGGTAAAAATACAATTGACAGTAAAAAGCTCACTAATAGCAACATCGGAATTACTAGTTTTCCATTAAGCGCCGATATTTGGCCGGAGGCAAAAGGTCTGTTCTGTTTTGATGGATGTTTTCTGTCTGCTTCTAAATCAAATAAATCATTTAAAATATATACTGCAGATGCACACAAACTAAATGAAAAGAATGCAATCACCATTTGTATAAATAACTGTGGTTCCAAAATTTTATGTGACATAAATAGCGCCAGAAATAGTAACATGTTTTTAGACCATTGGTATATTCGCAATGCTTTAACCCATTGTGAAAATTCTAACCGTAATAGTTTTTTTTCAATTGCCATCTATGTTAATACTTTTTTTCTTCTTCTATTGTTTACTATAAAAACAGTTGCCATAAAACCAGTTGCTATTCCCCAAGAAAATAGTGTAACTATTAATGACTTTCTTACTCCTTCTGTCCGAAATTGCAATACTATTGGATTATTATCGACTGGTATCAACATTAATTTTCCGTTTTTATCAGAAAAACTGGCGTTTTTAGAGATTATATCAAAAAGTTTATAATCAGTGGCCGGAATTTGTGGGAATATATAATTAGTATTCAATGATTCTTGAGCGGGATTTATTTGCAGTTCCTTTGGCGTTACACTCATAAGTGGCAATGAATTATCACTTGAATTCTCAACAATCAAATCTGGTGATATTACCTTTCTAATTTCATAATCTTCAAACGGTACGCTCGTTGCCAAATTCATCCACATTGCCGTTGAAAAGGCTAACGGTATTACTAGCAACATTTCATATTTAAGATTAGGAAAGCGCTGTATTAATGGCGCAAACCTTGTTCTATTTTTGTGTAGCAAATATGATAGCAAGAAAAAGGAGAGTGATACAGAAAATACAATGAAAATCCAATACATAATTGAGGAATAGGCTATATTAAAACGGTAAAAATAAAATTCCAGGTCATTTATTTGCATTCCTTCCATTCTTTGTCGTAACCAAAAATGACCAGTATTATTATAAGCTGCAGTTATAATTTCTGCAAATTTCTCAGTGAATAATTTTCTAAAAATTCTAAGAACCACAAAAATTAATCCGGAACCCAAAAATATACAACATCCTATAATTAACAATAAGCGCTTTAATACTGACCACAGTTTTGTCTTGATAAATACATCCATTTCTTTCCAAATCGAAGAACTATAGTTTGCCAATAAAACTGCGTATCCAAAATATGCGCCCATTATAAACCGAATTCCATGATTTTTAATAGTCTCGAAAAATGGTAAATTAAATACTGCAAGGCCCTTCATAGCAACATACCAAATTCTATAAAATGATACTATTAAGAGAGCCGATGCAGATATAAAAACAGCATGGTAATTGATTCCAAATTGCCTGTCGGCGTTCGCACTTCTTATAACTGTTTTATATTTAAGTATGATAATTATTAACATAGATGGCAATTGAAAAAAAACTATTACGGTTAGAATTT